>JAOZOG010000047.1 GCA_029933395.1 Sulfurovaceae bacterium
CAATCGCCCAGGCACATCACGTACCCGTAGAGATTATCGATTCAAAACGCTTCTCCATTCGGGAAGATTTTGACTGGGAGCTGGTCGACAGGCTGGTGCGATATCGGCCCGAGTTGACGGTATTGGCAGGCTTTATGCGTATCTTGACACCGGTCTTTACCGACGCTATCCGGGCGATCAACCTGCACCCTTCCCTCCTACCTCGACACAAGGGCCTTAAAGCGATCGAAAAGAGTTATGCCGATGCGCATCCGACCGGGGGTGTCACTGTCCACTGGGTGAGCAGCGAACTTGATGGGGGAGAGATCATTCTGCAGAGAGAGATCGCCAAAGAGGGGCTCACTCTGGAGGCATATGATCAAATGGTTCGCAGCATCGAAAAGGAGGTTCTGGCAGAGGGAATCGAAAGCGCTCTGGAGAGGATCGAGGATGAAAAAAATGATAATTAAGTTTGGGTATGATATAACCCCGAAGTATCAAAAAATGAAGGAAAAAAATAGATGAATAATGATGTATTGAAAATAGGAAAATATGAACTTGGCAGCCGGTTGATCGTAGGGAGTGGGAAATATGACAGTTTTCAGACGACACGTGATGCGACGCTGGCGAGCGGCAGTGAGCTGATCACGGTAGCGGTACGACGGCTCAATATCACCGATCCCGAAGAGGAAAATCTGATGGATTATTTCAAAGATACCAATGTCAAATTTCTCCCAAACTCGGCAGGATGTGTGACAGCGGATGAGGCGATTACCCTCTTCCGGCTGACACGTGAAGCGACCGGTATCGATCTGATCAAGCTCGAAGTGATCGGTGATACCCACAAGACGCTCTATCCCGATGTCGTCGAAACGATCAAAGCCTGCGAAGTACTCTCCAAAGAGGGCTTCACAATCATGGCGTATACCAATGATGACCCCATTATCGCCAAACGTTTGGAAGATGCCGGTGCCCACGCCGTGATGCCGCTGGCAGCACCGATCGGTTCAGGATTGGGCGTGCAGAACAAATTCAATGTCATCTTCGTTCGTGAAGCGGTCAGCGTACCGGTCATCGTCGATGCGGGTATCGGGTGTGCCAGTGACGCGGCAGCTGCGATGGAGCTGGGTGCTGACGGTATCCTGACTAACACCGCGATCGCCCAGGCAGACAATCCGATGATGATGGCAGAAGCTATGAGACATGCGGTGATCGCGGGCAGAATGAGCTATCTGGCAGGAAGAATCCCCAAGCGCCCATTCGCGACAGCGAGCAGTCCGGTCGATGGTATGATTTTCTAAATTTTCCACATTTTTTAAAATCTTTGAATGAAGCTCTTGGGCTTCGTTCGACTATTTCTCCTGCGTATCTCGCTGCTCCAAACTTTTATCCATATCACTTTTGCTATTATTAGAGGTGCCCTTAAGCCAATATAAGATAGAAATATGAATAGATAATGATTCCCTCACAAAAGGCTTCCCATGACAAAAAAACATGAAACAAAAGAGATCGAAAGTGTTTGCACCTATTGCGGTGTAGGATGCGATATCACAGGCGTGGTCGAGGAGAACAGGATCGTGAAGATCTTTGCGCAGCAGGATGGGGTGGTTTCTCAGGGGAAACTCTGCATCAAGGGGAAGTACGGGTATGATTTTGTAGATGCCCATGACCGTATCCGGGAGCCGCGCATCAAAAAGCACTTTTTGGCAAAAAATCCACAAATCAAAGCAGCCATTTCCGACAGACTTGTCGAGTTCGACCATGACTATGTGACCTGCGATCTGGAGAGTGCCGTGACAGCAGCAGCGATGAAACTTGAAGAGATCAGGCAGAACTATGGAGGAGAGAGTTTCTGTGCGATCGGCGGTGCGCGGACATCGTGCGAGGGGGCGTATGCTTTTCAGAAATTTTGCCGTGAGACCATGGATTCGCCACATGTGGATAACTGCGCACGGGTTTGTCATTCGCCTTCGCTGAAGGGTATGCGTGCGACGATCGGGGAGGGTGCGGCGACCAATCCCTATAATGATATCTACGAAACGGAATTCATGATCGTCATCGGCTCCAATACGATGGAGGCACATCCGATCATCGCCAACCGTATCGTCGATATGGCCAAGACACACAATAACCTTGCCGTGATCGATGTGCGGGAGACCAAACTCGCCAAACTCGCCAAACACAACTGTATCATCCCCTACGAAGCCAATCTGCTGATCCTCAATATGATGGCCTATGTGATCATCGACGAGGAGCTTTATGACGAGAGCTTTGTCGAGAGTCGCACGAAGGGCTTTGAGAAATTCAAAGAGCAGGTACTGAACGACCCCTATGCCAATCCAGCGTTTTTCAAAAAAATAGAAGGGTACGAATATCTTGCCAAGATGATTCCCAATATCGCCAGAGAGTATGCCGTGAAAAAGTCGATGATCTTCTGGGGATTGGGGATCACGGAGCATCTGGATGGTTCTTATGCCGTGATGGCGATCACGCATCTGGGAATGATGACGGGCAATGTCGGCAAGACTGGCGCAGGTTTTATGCCGCTGCGGGGGCAGAACAATGTCCAGGGGGCCTGCGATATGGGCTGCTTGCCCTACTATGCGCCGGATTACCAGAAGCCTGAAAAGATAGGAATGATGACCCCACAGCTGATCGATGCGATGTTCGAAGGGAAGATCAAAGCGCTACTCAATATGGGGGAGGATATCGTCCATATCCACCCCAACGCCAACAAAACTGAAAAGGCACTCAAGGCGTTGGAGTTTATCATGGTGCAGGAGCTCTTCATGACTGAGATCGCCCAAAAAGCCGATATCGTGATCGGGGTCAAGTCCGCTTATGAAAAGACAGGTGTTTATGTCAATGCGATGCGGCGGCTGCATCTTTCACAGCCATTGGTCGAGAGTGATTTGCCGGATGATTGGGAAGTGTTGACGATGCTGGATAAAAAACTGGGCGGAAGTTTCGGCTTTGAAAGCAGTGAAGATGTCTGGAATGAGGTCAGAGAAGCGGCGCCGCGCAGATTTTCGGGTGCTGCCTATTATCGACTGGCACGCCATAGAAAAAGAGGAATGCAGTGGCCGATCTATCACGAAGATACGCCGGTGCTGCACCTGCTGGATTTTCGGACAGAAGATGGATTGGGAAATTATGTCTATAAGCAGTATGAGCCCAGAGGGATGATTCAGGAGATTCTTGACGGTAGCTTCTACAATGATTCGCTGGAGGGGTACTATCTGACGACAGGCCGAACCCTGGCACACTACAACAACGCCGCACAAACCAGGCGCAGTCGGAAGCTTGACAGTAAATACGATGAAGATCTGCTGCTTGCACCTCTGGAGGCGGAAGAGCTGTTTGGCGAGTATGTGATTCTTCGTACGAGACACGGGGAGACGGCACCCCTGCCGGTCAAATATACGGATAAAATCAGACCAAAAACACTCTTTTGTACTTTCCATCACGCCAAATCGAAGATCAATACCATCTTTGGTGATGAGTGTGATGAGCTGATTATGACGGCACGCTTCAAGTCGCTCAAGGTGACAGTGATGCCGGTAGATGGGCAGATCGCCTGTGGATAATCGTTAGATTGCCGTAGTGTGGGCATATTTCAATTTGATATTTTTCCTTCCACTCTTTAATGTTCTGTGCCATACTCCCAAAAAAAGGAGAAAGTGATGAGTCGGGAGAGAGCCCTGCTGAAAACCTTTGGCAACGAGAGTGAAGAGTTGGCGACACGTTATCTGGAGGATAGCGGTTTTGTGATTGTCGAACGGAATTTTTACGCTAGAAAGTTGGGTGAGATCGATATCATCGCGCAAAAAAGAGGGGTACTCCATTTTATCGAAGTCAAGAGTGGCAGGGCGGATTTCGACCCGATCTATAATGTAACACCTGCCAAGATCCGCAAGGTGATCAACTCTGCATACTACTATCTCAAAGTCAAAAAGCTCGATACCCCTTTCTCCATCGATGCACTGATCATCCGAAAGGGATCGGTGGAGTTGATCGAGAACATCACATTGTAAGCACTCTTTTTGCTATAATGAATTGCTGAATGAGTGGTAGCCAAACAATTTGTCTCAATACTCCTGCACCTTGCAAACGCAAGCGCCCTTTTCAAGGGTGGGGTGCAAGGTTTGTCGCATTGAGACAAATTGTTTGACGGATTACCTGAAACGCTTCTATTTACAAAAAAGAGGACGAAGATGAAATTGACCAAAGAAGAACTTGAAACCTTTGAATCGAAGGGCTATCTTGTATTGCGGAAGTTTGCAGATGAAGCGCAGTGTGATACGATCCTGGATATCGCCAAGGCGCATCTGAAGCACAAAGTACCTCCCATAGAGACAGAATCGGAGTATGTCGGTAAATCCAAAGAGGAGAGAGAGATGATTTCCGATGGACATGCGGAGCAGCTGGAGGAGCGCATCACGGTGAGGCGGCTCAGGCAGGTGTACCATCGCGATATTGTTTTCAAACGATGGATGGAGAGTGAAAAAATCCGTCCCCTTCTCAAGCAGATTCTGGGGGAGAGCCCCGTGATCACCATTGCTCACCACAACTCCATTATGACCAAGATGCCGCATACCTCTACAGAGACCTCATGGCACCAGGATATCCGCTATTGGCGCTTCGAAGACGACAATCTCGTCTCGGTCTGGCTGGCGCTCGACGAGGAGAACAGTGAAAACGGCGTACTCGAATTTATACCGGGCAGCCATAAAATGGTATTTGCACCTGAGCAGTTTGATGAAAAAGAGTATTTTCTTGAAAACCGGGCAGAGAACCGAACATTGGCTGACAGCAGAGAACAGACAGTGTTACAAAAAGGAGATGTGGTATTTTTTCACAGCAAGTTGCTTCACAGAGCCAATAGAAACCGTACGCAAAGCCCGAAAATTTCGTTCGTCTATACGGTGCATGGCATCTCCAACCATCCTGTTCCCGGCACCAGATCGAGTGAATATCCCGAAGTGATTCTGCCATAAAAGAGAGATTCACTCTTTTTTTCACGCACTTTATTGACAAAATAAAAAATATTAGTTATAACTACGCCACAAAATCTATAATTACATGACTCTTTCTTAAAGCGGGAGGCTGTATAATAGATTATTCAAACTTTAAAGGAATAAGTATGGCAAAATATGTTGAGCTGAATAGCAGCAACTTCGATGCAACGATCGCCGAAGGCGTAACAATGGTAGATTTCTGGGCACCGTGGTGCGGGCCTTGTAGAATGATCGCTCCGGTTGTCGAGGAGTTGGCAGAGGATTTTGAGGGCAAAGCGACAATCGCAAAAGTCAACACAGACGAAGAGCAGGATATCGCTGTCAAGTATGGTATCCGATCTATCCCCTCCATCCTCTTCTTCAAAGACGGCCAGGTCGTAGACCAGATGGTCGGCGCAGCCGGCAAAGATGTTTTTGCTGACAAGCTGAACGCACTGCTGTAACACACCATAACCAAAACGGAGCACAAAAGGCTCTGTTTTGGCTTCACTTTTTATCCCTTTTAGATATAATCCATTCAAACACCAAATCAAGAGAGTTTTTAAAGAAATTGTTATATGAATTTACGATACTTTCTTTAAAAATTTAACCCATTAAAAGGATGTGTGATGTTGGATTGTGCAATTATCGGAGGAGGACCTGCCGGAATGACAGCGGGACTCTATGCTACAAGAGGCGGATTGAAAAATGTCGTACTGTTCGAGAAGGGTATGCCCGGCGGACAGATCACGCAGAGCAGTGAAATCGAAAACTATCCCGGATTTTTCGAGCATGGCAAAACAGGTATGGACTTTATGGATACCTGGCAGGAGCAGGTTTTTCACTTTGGGTTGGAGCACCGTCTCGATGAGGTCAAGCAGGTACGCAAAGAGGGTGATCATTTTGTGATAGAGATTGCAGGCGGAGAGCCGGTCGAAGCGAAAACCGTTGTTGTTGGTACGGGAAGTACACCCAAGCGGGCCGGTTTCAAAGGGGAAGAGGAATTTTTCGGGAAGGGTGTCAGTACCTGTGCAACCTGCGACGGATTTTTTTACAAGAATAAAGAGGTTGCCGTACTTGGAGGTGGGGATACTGCTCTGGAAGAGGCACACTATCTCTCCAATATCTGCAGCAAAGTCTATGTGGTACATCGTCGCGACACTTTCCGTGCAGCACCGTCGACAGTCGATCGTGTGATGCGAACGGAAAATATCGAACTGATTACCGATACGACGGTCGAAGAGGTCGTTGGGGATGCGATGGGTGTGACGGGCATCAAGCTCAAGAACAAGAAGAGCGGAGAAGAGACACTGCTGGAAGTTCCCGGTGTTTTCGTCTTCGTCGGACATGATGTGAACAATCACGTCCTCAAAGACGGAGAGGGGAATTTCATCTGCGATGTCAATGAGCAGGGTCAGGTGATCGTCGATTTGAGTATGCGTACCTCTCTGGAGGGGCTTTTTGCAGCCGGTGACCTGCGCATCGAAGCACCCAAACAGGTCGTTTGTGCCGCGGGTGACGGAGCGGTCGCCGCACTTCAAGTGATCTCTTACATCCAGGAGCAGGCGTAAGATGATACGGGTAGGCATTGTAGGAAGTACCGGTAGGGTAGGCGGTCTTCTGATCGACAATCTCAAAAATGACCCCGAAGCGAAGCTGAGTGCTGTTCATGTTTTTGATGAACTCCAGCGTGAGCTGCCTGAGGATGTTCTTATTACCAACAGTATGAAAGTACTGTTGGATAATTGCGATATCGTGATCGATTTCTCTGCTCCGGCAGCGACTGAGGAGTTGCTGGAGACAGCGCTGAAGCATCCGATACCGCTGGTGATCGCTACGACCGGCTTTACGGCCCATCAGCAAAACCTTCTCGATGAAGCTTCCAGGGAGATGCCGCTGCTCTATGCATCCAATATGTCTGTGGGGATCGCACTGCTCAAGCAGTTGGTGGAGAAGGTCTCCGCCACGCTTCAGGATTTCGATATCGAGATCGTCGAGCAGCACCATCGTCACAAAGTCGATGCACCAAGCGGCACGGCTCTGACCCTGGGTGAATTCGCAGCCAAAGGAAGAGGTCTGGATCTCGAAAAAGTCCGTGTCAGCGGCAGGGATGGACAGATCGGTGCACGAAGCAAAGATGAGATCGCGGTGATGGCCCTGCGCGGCGGCGATATCGTCGGTCGCCATACCGTTGGATTCTACAATGACGGCGAGTTTCTTGAGCTCAACCATACGGCAACCAGTCGGGATACCTTTGCCAAAGGTGCCATTCGTGCTGCCAAGTGGTTGATCCATCAGGAAAAAGGTCGCTACTCTATCAATGACTGCCTGGGAATATAAAGGAAAAATATGTGTGCAATCGTCGGTGTCCATGGTGCAAAAAACGCTTCCAAGATAGCCTATTACGCTCTTTTTGCGATGCAGCATCGCGGACAGGAGTCGACAGGTATCTCCTCTGCTGATGGGGGAGGAATCCGGCTGATCAAAGAGCGCGGCCTGGTCACAGAGGTGTTCCATGAGGAGAGCTTCGAAGTCTTGAGCGGAAACTGTGCCATCGGTCACAACCGCTACTCGACTGCCGGGGATGACTCCATACTGGATGCACAGCCTGTTTTTGCACGCTATCTGCTTGGGGAGATCTCCGTCGCACACAATGGCAACCTGGTCAACAAAGATAAAGTGCGTAACCGTTTGATTAAGCGGGGCGCAATCTTCCAGACCGGAATGGACACGGAAAACATCGTACACCTGATCGCAAAAAGCCAGGAGAAGAAGCTGGTAGACCGGATCAAGGATATGCTCAATAAGATCGAGGGGGCCTATTGTCTGGTGATCCAGAGCCGCTCCAAAATGTTTGTCATCCGTGACCGTTTCGGCATCCGCCCCCTGAGTCTGGGGAGGCTTAAGGATGGAGGCTATATCGTTGCCAGTGAGACATGTGCCTTCGATCTCGTCGGAGCGGAGTTTCTGCGGGATGTCAGGCCGGGTGAAATGTTGACTTTCTCCGAAGGAGAAGAGCCTGTGTCGGAGCAGATCTTCGAGCCTGACTACCATCCGTGTGCCTTCGAGTATATCTATTTTTCCCGGCCGGATTCGATCATTGACGGCAAAAATGTCTACCAGATGCGTCTGGAGATGGGCCGTAGACTGGCAGAGGAGCAGCCTGCCGATGTCGACCTCGTTTTGCCGGTACCTGACAGCGGTGTCGCTGCAGCGCGTGGGTATGCCGAGGGTCTGGATGTACCATTCGAGATGGGGATCGTACGAAACCACTATGTCGGCAGAACCTTCATCGAGCCGACCCAGGAGATCAGAGACCTCAAAGTCAAACTCAAGCTCTCTCCCATCAAGCACCTCATCGAAGGGAAGCGTGTCGCAATTATCGACGACTCTCTTGTGAGGGGTACAACGTCGAGGCAAATCATCAAAATGCTCAAAGAGGCGGGCGCCAGAGAAGTGCATATGCGTATCGCCGCTCCGGAGATCAAATATCCCTGCCGCTACGGAATCGATACACCGACTCAGGATGAATTGATCTCGGCACGCAATACTCCCGAAGAGATCGCCAAAAAGATGGATGCAAATTCTCTGGGCTTTCTCTCTGTCGACGGACTGGTCGACTCCCTTGGAAGAGAGCGAAACTACTCACTGGTCAGTTTTGACGGCAACTACTTCGCCGGCGGCAATGCCGGAAGCCCCGGCTGCAGCAGCAGTTGCTAAGAAGAATCGGAATCGGACTGCCGTGAAGCAACTCTACACCTATGGACGCTATCTCAAACAGAAGTTTCATACCAAAGTCAGCAAACTTCCCATTGGTTTGAGCGGCTTCACCTGCCCCAATATCGACGGCACGGTCGCCAAAGGGGGGTGTACTTTCTGCCTCAACGACTCTTTCAGCCCCAACCTCGCTAAAAATGCGGACAAAACGTTTCTCAACCTGCAGAGCAAGAGCAATCCTATTTTGGAGAAGCAGCTCCAGGAGCTCGATACACAGATCGTAGAGACCCGAAAAAAGATGCGCAGCGAGTGGGATACGCAGAAGTTTCTGGTCTACTTTCAGGCCTTCACCAATACCTACGCCCCCTTCGATACCATCAAAACACTCTACGACAAAGCATTGACATACGATGATGTCGTTGGTCTGAGTATCGGGACGCGCAGTGACAGTGTGACAGATGAGGTGCTGGAGTACCTGGTGGAACTGAGCAGAGAAAAAGAGATTTGGATCGAGTACGGCATCCAGTCCATTTACGACGAAACCCTCGAGCGCATCAACCGTGGTCACGATGCCCTCAACGCCGAGCGTGCGATCAGGCAGGCCAAAGCCAAAGGCCTCAATGTCTGTGGCCACCTGATTTTCGGCCTGCCGGGAGAAAACCAGGAGATGATGCTCAACTCCGCCAAAGCCGCCTACGAGTGGGGCATCGACTCAGTGAAGTACCACCCGCTCTATGTGGTCAAAAATACGCTCCTCGCCAATGAGTACAAGGCAGGAAAATTCGAGCCCATCAGCAGAGAAGACTATATCGATACACTCGTCAAAGCAATCGCACTCAAGCCGGAACATATCTCGATCCAGCGTGTGACGGCCGGCATCGACGACGATACACTGCTTGCGCCTGCCTGGTGCGGACTGCCCAAGAACAAGATGCTGGATTATATCAATAAGGCATTGATGAAGGAGGGGTGGGTTTATTAGCTTTTCTCTTTTGGAACGCTATCAAGCCCACTCAAGTTTAGGTTCGATGTGCTTATTTGCACAGTCTGTCAAATAGGAATTGATCAAATTTTGATAGGGAATTCCCACCTTGGCCGATAATTTTTTAAAATATTCGATTGTATCCTCTTCAATTTTGATTGAAATCTGTTTTTTTACCTTTTTTGCATAAGGATTTTTGACTGATTTGCTGAAATCGTACTCTTTTCTCATAATAAAAACTCCTCAAAAACTGTTTTCGCTTCCTCGAATGAAATTTTATGTTTGCTCAAATTTTTTTGAGCTTTCTTCTTATCCCAACTGAACTTTATGGTCTTCATAATGATATTATAATGATAATAAATATATTAGTCAAGTTTGTATTATCAAAAACCAGTGTGATAAAATGGGTAGATTCGTTTATTGGTCTGTTTCATTGTGTATAAATTTCATATACGGTCACAAGCCCTGCAAGAAGATTATGCTATCATAAATCTATCTATATTTTTACTGCATTGGGGATTACAATGTCTGGTTCTCTTCTTCTGGCTTCATCGATGATATTGGTATTGGTAGTTGCACTGCCGGCGGTATTCCATCTGACGCGCTATCTGGGCGCCAAAAGTGACAACATACGAAAGAACGAGGTCTATGAGGGAGGAGTGCGTAAGACGATCGGTGATCCCTCCGACCTCTTCAATGTCAAATTCTTCCTGGTGGGAATCATCTTTCTGATCTTCGATGTCGAAGTGCTCTTTATGTTTCCATGGGCGGTCAACTTGCGAGAGCTGGGCTTTTTCGGTGTCGCCGAGATGGTTGTCTTCGTCGGGCTGCTGCTGGGCGGACTGATATACGTCTACAAATCAAGGATACTCAAATGGATATAAGCGGGCCAATCGATAGAGTCGGCAGTCTGAATGTCAGTGAAGCGAATCTGTTGGGCGATGCCATCATCACGACGAAAGTCGATGCGGTAATTAACTGGGGAAGACAGTCATCGCTCTGGCCGTTTGTCTTCGGGACGGCGTGTTGTGCGATCGAGTTTATGGCGACGGCGGCGAGCCGTTATGATATTTCCCGTTTCGGTGCGGAGGTGCTACGTTTTTCACCCCGACACGCCGACTTGCTGGTTGTCGCAGGGACGATCAGCTACAAGCAGGCACCAATCCTCAAGCAGATCTATGATCAGATGCCTGAACCCCGCTGGGTGATCGCTGTGGGAGCCTGTGCCTCGACAGGTGGTTTCTACGACAATTATACGACACTGCAGGGAATCGATGAGATCGTACCGGTCGATATCTATGTCGCAGGCTGTCCACCGCGACCCGAGGGGATCCTCGATGCAGTGATGGAGATACAGAAACTGCTCTGGCGTGAGCCGACACTCGAGGCCCGAGAGACAGAGTACAAAGGAAAGCTCGATGTCTGAAGCCTATAGCCATCAGGCCTTTTTGGAAGCGTTCGAACGGGCTTCACTCCATACGATGATGGGGGAGACCCCGATGGTGCTGGTAGATCAGGAGGAGTTGCATCGTGCGGTAGAGCACCTCAAGCAGAAGATGGGCTATACCCTGCTGACGGATATCACGGCAGTGGACAATCTCGATCTCAGCCATCCCGCCTCGTCACGCTTCGAAGTGATCTATATCTTCCGACACGAGCGTTTCAGCCAAACCTTTGCACTCAAAGTAATGGTCGTGAACCTCGATGCAGGTGTGCAGACGATCATCGACCTCTATGGCGCGGCAAATTGGCTGGAGCGTGAAGTCTGGGATCAGTATGGTATCCCTTTTCATGGTCATCCGACGCTCAAGCGTATCCTCAATCATATGCAGTTCATCGGCCATCCGATGCGCAAAGACTACGAGATCACCAAGGGGCAGTATTGTACCGAGACGCAGGATCTCAAAGATGAGATGGACCCGCTGCTCGAGACACGCGGACTGGAGAGGGAGCGGGATGAGCTGATGATCCTCAACCTCGGTCCTTCGCATCCGGCGAGTCATGGTACGATCCGTACTCTGGTCGCACTGGACGGTGAAAAGATCGTCGCAGGAGCGAGTGAGATCGGCTACCTGCACCGCGGATTCGAAAAGAGCTGCGAAAATCACACCTACAACCAGATCATCCCCTACACCGACCGTCTCAACTACTGTTCGGCACTGATGAACAACATCGGTTTCGCCAAGACGGTCGAAGAGATGATCGGTGTGACCCTGCCCGATCGCGGGATCTTCATCCGTGTGATTCTGGCGGAACTCTCCCGTGTCATCGACCACCTCGTCTGTCTGGCGGCGGGACTGCTGGATATGGGCGGGCAGACCAACTACTGGTATCTCTTCAACCCCCGCAACGATGCCTATGATTTTCTCAGCAAACTCACGGGTGCGAGGCTCACCAACAGCTATATGCGTATCGGCGGAATGTCACACGACCTCTACGAGGGCTGGGAGCAGGATCTTGAAGCAGTACTCAAGAAAGTCGACAAAGGGATCGCCGAATCACTGCAGATGATCGAGCACAACCGGATCTTTCAGGACCGATTGCTGAATGTGTCACCCGTTTCGGGCAAAGAGGCGATCGATTATGGCTTCACCGGCCCCAACCTCAGGGCGAGCGGCGTACCTTACGACCTGCGCTTTGCCTCTCCCTACTACTATTACGACAGTTTCGATTTCGATATGGTAGTCGGTTCGGCAGGCGATACCTACGATCGGTTGATGGTACGCTTCGAAGAGATGCTGCAGAGTATGCGTATCATCCGCCAGGCCGC
>JAOZOG010000249.1 GCA_029933395.1 Sulfurovaceae bacterium
CCCTCAATATCGCGCTGCTTCTGGACCTGGTACTGCTGCCGGCATTGCTGGGTCTGTTTTACGGGAATAAAGAGTATTGAAGTTTTGGACTTCAATACTCAAAATATAGAATATTTGACAACAATTTAAAAAACTACTATAATTTTTTAATTAAATTAAAAATAATGAGTAATTTATGACAAAATGTGCAATCTGCAACAATGAGCTTACTGTCACTTCATGCCGTTGCGAATCATGCAATACGGGATATAGCGGTATTTTCTCTCTGCCGCGTCTTGCCCGTCTTTCACAGGAGGAGCAGCAGCTTACCGAAGCGCTTGTTTTGCATGGCGGCAATCTCAAAGAGATGGCGGAAGATCTTCACATAAGCTATCCGACACTGAAGAAACGGCTCAAAGAACTCTCTCATGCACTCGAACAGAAAAAAGAGGATGATGAGAAGAAGATAGAGCAGATACTCAAAGATATCGAACTGGGGAAAATGAATGCGGAAGAGGGTATCAGACAGATAAGGGAGATCAACGGTGAATTATGAAGAAAAAATTGCAGTACTGAAGGAGAAGGGTATATTCTCCGAAGAACAGGCTCAGAGAGTTGCAAACTCTTTTGAGAAAAAGGAAGCGGGGAGTTTGCCGCATACAAAACGGACATACACACTGGAGATGGTGGGAGCGCTGCTGCTCGGGAGTGCGCTGCTCTATATCTTTATTGCGGTGGGCAGTACCGGCGGTGCAGGTGGTGTAGAAGATATTTCGCATTCGCTCAATGCGCCGATAGACTCCGGTATGAGCGGACAGGGCAGTTTTGTGTTACTCATCGTTCTGGTCACCATTGCTTTGTATGGTGTGCTGTACCTCTATGCGCACAAGCGTTTCAGAATGTTCTGGCGTTTAGCAGAAAAGATGGCAGTGCTTCAAGAGAATATCCACCATACCGAAGTGATGAAAAAAGAGCTGAGCCAGACACTTGAGAGACTTCTGCAAGAGGAGAAAGAACCTGAAAGTGTTGTTGTCTCCAGCAGTATCCGCAGCGATGTCATGGAGACAATAAAAGAGACGGAGGCATTTTTGCTGGCACAAAAAGAGCAGCTTACAGCTCTGGAGAAGAAGTGTCTCAGACGGCAGCAGCTTTTTCCAGATAGCCTTGCAAAACTGGCGGGAAAGCTTCCGTCATGCGAATAAAAGGAGAAGAGATGCAAAAGAGTCATGGAGTAAAACAGTATGTGATGATCGCACTCAGTATGATCGTTGTGGGGATGCTGGGGTGGTTTGTCGTGAGCTACAATGCTCTGGTCGCCAAAGAGGAGCAGGTAAAGACAGCCTGGTCGCAGGTGGAGAGCAACCTGCAGCGCAAGGTCGATCTGCTTCCCGATCTGGTGAAGGTGGTCAAGCGTTATGCTGCGCATGAAAAAGAGGTGTTCGAGAATATTGCGGCACTTAGAAGCGATGCGTTAAAAGTGATACAGGAGAGTCAAGGCAGTGTTGATGCCAAGCAGATCAAGGCACTGGAACAGGTGAAGCGGAAGCTCAACGGTTCGGTACTCAGACTCTTTGCCGTAGCAGAGAACTACCCGCAGCTTCAAGCCTCTGAACAGTTCATGCAGCTGCAGTCGCAGATAGAAGGGGCGGAGAACCGTATCAACATCACCCGTATGCAGTTCAACGATTCGGTAGGGGAGTTCAACCGGTATATGCGTACGATACCGGCGAATATTGTCGCTTCTATTGCCGGATTCCACAGAAAAGCTTACTTCCGGGCGGAACAGGAAGCACACCAAAACCTGAAACTGGAGATATGAAGATGAAAAAACTATGGGTAGCGGCAAGTCTCTGTGCCGTGTTCATGCTGAATGGATGCGAGAGTAAAAGTACGGCGGCACAGGAATCTGGAGCAGGGCAGAACAGGATCATCATAGATGATGCCTATGTATTGTTGGACAATGATAAACTGATGAAGATGTACAGGGAATACAATGAAGGGCTGCTCAGGGACTATGACATCGATTTCCGTGTGATCACTACATCAAGCGATGAAGATATCGACCTCTTTGCTAACAAAGCTTTTGCCCGTTTGCAAGAGAAGAGCCGAAGTAAAAGCGGAAAAGCCCTGCTGCTGGTTGTCAATACGATGCAGGACAAAGTACGGCTGGAGACCTCTACGGCACTGGAACCGATCTATACCGATGCATTCGTCTCCTATGTGGAGCGTAAGGGAATGGTCCCGTACCTGAGAGAGTACAAGATCGCGGATGGTGTCTATATGATGACAGAACTGGTACACGACCGTGCCAGTGAAGCGACACAAGGTAAAGAGTGGATGCCGCCGATGGAAAGCAAGTCTATCGGTGGAGGAGCCAGGAGCAAAGCACATATCGGCATATCTGACAAGGATGCAAAAAAAGGTACTCAGGTTCCGGCAGACAGTGCCGACGATCCAAAAGCGGTACTGCAAAAGTACATCCAGGCACTCAAGGCCCACAACAAAAATCCAAATCTTGACATCTATACCGATGCGACCAAGGATTTTTTTGCAAAATGGACAGTGACAGATATCAACCAGGATCATGAAGTGCAGAATATTTCAAAGTGCCTGAAACAGCATGAAGTGCTTTACAGTATGGATAATACCCATGCTGTACTTGCAGTTACCCCTTATGACAAACATCGTACCTGTTCTCCGTACTTCTTCAGGAAAGAGGAGGAGAAGTGGAAACTGGACATCGCTACTATGGCACAGGTACTGCGTTTCAATGCACAGATGCAATGGCACTTCGATATGCCAAAGCGTCTGGAAAAAGAGGGGATGTATTATGCCTATGCCTTTGACGGGTATGGCTTTGACAAGAATGGATATCCGTTTATCCCTAAAAACAGAGATCCTGAACGGGGAAAATACCGTTGGGGGTACACCTGCGGATACTGGTACCACCCCAAAGACAAAAACAGGGTGAAAACAGAGCCTGAAAAGGTGATACGCTGTTTTATTAAAAACTATGCTTACGGCATGCCGGCAAATGTCAGACTGGGCCTGGATGTACAGGATTATGTACAGGCTGTAGGAGAAGGGAATAAGCGCATCGATAATGTAACCAAGAAACAGTTTATGAAGTATATGAATAGTGTACCTTCAGGGGGTATCGCAACTGTTGAGGTGAAGCGCAAAGGAAAGCGTATAGTGCGAAAAGGGATCGCTCCTTAGGAGTATGCTATGTCCAAAAAAGAATCTGTAACTATTTATAAGAGACTGACCATTACCATTCTTGGTGCCCTGATCGGGG
>JAOZOG010000250.1 GCA_029933395.1 Sulfurovaceae bacterium
GAAACGACCAGTTTATCAGCGGATATCAGGCGATTCGGGACGATCTTGACTATATCGTGGAAAATATGCATCTATCCTATCAGTTCGAGCAGCATGCTGATGCCTTCAGGGTGATTACATTGGTCGACATACCTGTCGGGGCGGACCTCATGCATAAAAAAATAAATTTCAGAAAGCATCCCATTGCGCATTTTGAGCTGCTGCTGAGTGGAGAAGAGATCAAGAGTAATGCCCTGTGGGAAAACGAGATGCTCGAAAAGATACTCAGAAAGAAATTGCTTGACTATATCATAGCGTCCTATGACAATCCACACAAGATTCCAATGTTAAAGAGGGAGTGGCCGGACAGACGGGCGAAAGCCGATGCCATTTTGTTTTTTCTCTCCCACCCCTATTTCAATGCCTTCGAGTTCTACTTCTGGGATATCGATGATCGGTTTTTGCGGGAGTGGAGGACAAAAAAGAGTATCAGTCCCGAAGAGGCACTGCACTCCATACTTGGCAACAGGAAAGAACGATCGGTCAAAAAGGCCCTCTACAGCAGATACCGCACATTCCAGAAAGCGGCCAGCAAGTACGAGAAACATTATCCATTCGCCCAGGCTCCCTCCTCGTTCGATACGACGACACCCTTTGTGATATGCAGCTGTTTTGATGACCCCAACATCACAACAATGCTGCTGTTGGAAGATACTGACTTTTTCGGTCGCCATATTCAGGATTTCGGTGTCGAGATAGAGGCTGTTCTCGATACCGATACTCTGGTTCGGTTCATTCTGTTTCTCAAGCGTCACTATTCAGAAAGGCAGATTGCTGCGCTGCTGATCAAAGTGCAAAACGAAGAGTCACTCTGGATGGATATTTTGATGATGGTATCACACTATATGGAGATCATAGAAAAGGAGTTTACCAAGGTGAAGCTCTCTGTGTATCGACTGCACGACGAGATCGTCCGTTGCAGTGAATATGAGACTAATGAGGCGATCAAAAGAAAACACTTTTTCTATGGGCAAAAAGCTGTCGACACCTGCGTAACGATTGATGAATTGTCGTTTACTCTGCCAGCTACGGGCGAAGAGCTGATGGAGTGGGCCGGAATCCTGCATAACTGTATGGCGGGATATGCCGATAGAATTGAGTCGGGACAATCTGTCATCTATGGTATTTTCAGGGAAGACAAGTTGTGTTATGCCGTCGAGATAAGAGACGGCGATATCATTCAGTATTCAGGTAAATACAATAGTGAGATCGGGGAATCCGATAGAGATACTATAATAATGTGGCACACAAGACACTTTAAGAAAGCCTGATTCGTTTGCTCTCGGAATGAAAAAGCAAGAATAAATAAATGAATTTAGCAGTGCGGTCTTGACACTTTATATGTGAGCCCTTAGCTATTCGAACCGTGGAGCCGACTGTCGAGAACAGGCTAAACACTACCTTGCTGACAGCTATGATAAAATATCAGGATAAACATTTCCGTTTGGCACATAGCGGACGATTTGAATCGGGAAGGAAGAGTATGAAAAACGCATTTTATCTGGCCACGGTCGATGCAGACGAGACACTCGAAGCAGCGGTAAGGGAGCTGGAATTCGAGGATATAGAAGCGATGGCTGGAGAAATTATATTTTTACGAGGCGTGGACTACAAGAGAGCGGGCAGTGTTCTTGAGCTGAACAACGAAGATGAGCGTATCGAAGCCCGCGTCAGAGGTAGCTACGATAACAGCTACCACGTTCACATCTGCAAAGAAGACGTGGATCTGCTGGGAAGCTGCAGCTGCCCCTACGACGATGTCTGCAAACATATCGTCGCCATCCTCTTGACAGTGGCGGACAATGAAGGAAAACGAGAAAAAGAGGATGCTTCCGACGGAGAGGATAGCGATTTTCTCCACTATCTGTCCGGACTGAGCAAGGAAGAGCTTGTGGAACTGCTAAATCGTTTCGCACCGCTACAATACAGACGCGAGGTCGCTTTGCGTCATGCATCCGCAGCGGAACTATCCCCCGTGCTGGCCAAACTGGAAAGAGACATCGACAGCTTGCTCAACGATGAAGCGCTACTTAGGGACCCCGGCAGTTTTCTCGATGCGGCGATACGGCTTCTCGATGAGTTGAAGATCGTCGTCAACAAAGCACCGGAAAAAGTTTTCGATATCGTGATCGATCTGACGAAAAGGATCGAACGTGCAGAAAACGAAGGCTATCTCTACTGCGAATCGTACGACTTCTATTATAGCGGTGATGAGTACTTCGACTTCGACTACTATTCGGAGAGGGTCGCCACACTGATCAATATGGTGAGCGATCCTGAAAAACAAGCCGATGCCTTTTATCGGTACGCCATCTACTGCAAGCGATCCGATTATTTTTATCTTTCTTACGAAAAGCTCGAGATTTCAGAAAGAAAACTTTTGCTGCCATACCTGGATGAGATCGGAACATTGGCGCTCTACGACTATATCTCCGATCTGCTCCCCTTCGAGCGAAAGGAGAGTTTCCTGAAACGATTCGAAGCGAATAAAGTCTTTCCGATCCTGACCACGCTCTATCTGGAATACGGACATAAAGACAAAGCCATCGCCTATGCCGAATCCCTGCTGGAGCGATCCTTCAAAAAAGAGTATGCGGAATTCCTGATCGAAGCAGGTACCGCTTCCCCGGAAAGGATAAGAGACTTCGTCGAAAAAGCAGTCGGAGAGAAGTGTCATTGGAATAATGACTTTATCATCAAGTACATTGACAAATGCGGCTCGACAGAGACACTGGAAGTGCTTTTCGAAAATAATTGCCCACATCAGTTTTACGACTATCTGGAAAAACAAAAGCGCATCGACGAGATGCATGCTCTGTTGGGCAGGGTCCCAGAGAAGCGTTTGGACTTCTATCGAAAATACAAGAAACATTACAAGGATGAAGCGATCGTCTTCTTCAAACAGAGCATCAACAACGAGCTTCCCCAGACTGGAAAGACACACTACTATGCAATCGCAGAGCATTTGAAACATTTGAAAGCATTGATTCCAAAAACCCAGTTTGATACGATTGTTGCCAAACTCAAAACCGAATACAAGCGCAGACGGAATTTTGTAGAGATATTGAACAATTATTTTGGCGATAGCGGAAACTCGCCGGTCGGCACCTCTGCACAAAAGAGTCTTCTATAGTTTTTCTATGTCGTGCCGATGGAGCTATTTTTTTCTCAAATACCCCATCGCCGTCGCAATCAGATCATCATCATCTTTGCTTGGAGACTT
>JAOZOG010000251.1 GCA_029933395.1 Sulfurovaceae bacterium
AGCTCCTCGCCCTCGGGCGTCAGCGGCGTGAGCAATACCGCTTCCACCCCGTTGCTCTATCCGATCTTGCGGAGCGAGAAGGATATCAGGAACGATGCCGTTCGTTCGAAAGCGGTTTTGAACTACTTCTATCCGAAGATCTTGGCCATTTTCAAAAAACGCTATCCCGATGCCGACGATGTGAGGGAGTTTCCGGAGTTTTTCGCGAAGGTGGAAAGAGAGTTCCTGCCGAAATATATCTACAAATACGTGGACAACTGGTGGCACGGCAAAGGCGTTTTCGAACATGCCGCTTTTTCGAGGCTTCTGGAGATGGGTTTGGAGATGTCGGAGGGCGAAACCATCAGGGCGCAACTGCGTCGGATGCTTCTGAGCGACTATTTTCGCGGGAAGGCGGCCTATCTCGAGGAAGAGAACGCCTGGATGACCCGGATGAAAAAGCTCTACGCCGAATCGGCACGGTTCCATCTGGGGTACGAAAAACTCTGTGCGCAGAACAGCCGGAAGATCGCCGAAGCCCATCTCAAGACCGCCAGAATCGCGCTGGGGGAGATGCAAAAGAGCGCCCCACGTGCGGCACCTTCCATCGAGATACTCTCCTCGCCGAAGATCGTTCTGGCGAAAGACGCAAAAGGGAAAGAGACCCTTGTTTCCAGAAAGCTCAATTTGCGTGTGAAGGTAACGACATCCGAAAGCGAACGACATCCGGCTCCCTACCGCATCGGAGTGAAAATCCAAGCGGGCATGGCCGTGAAAAATTTGCGGGAAGGGCAGAGCTTTTCGCTCGCTCTCGATGCCAAACGGCTGCCGAAATTCGCGACCGCCTTCGTAACGGTGTATGACGGAAGGGGGAAACCTTTCATCGAACATCGTTTCAAAATCCCCATCGAACATCGGGAGACGAAGAGTCCCTATACGGGCGGTGATTCCATCACGGAGGTCTTGGACCGTCTCGAAACGTTCGCCGAAAAAGCGGAGTCGGAATCAAGAAAATCAGTTTTGGCGTATCGGAAGGTCCACCAAATTTTCAAAGCGAACGGGAAAGAGATGAAAAAGTTTGTGGATAGATCGAGAAAGATTGACGAATATTTTAACAAGATTGCGGCACTGTTGGACAAAATAGATAGGAAACTGGCCAGTTTGAAAGAGAAGGAACGTTCTACCCGTATTCGGCTCTCGAAGCTCAAGCGGCAGAGAGCGGAGCTTACAAAATTGAGTGAAGAGATTTGTCAAAAAGCCGACAAGATGCGACATGCCCGGCAATCCATACCTGTGAACCAACTGCGGGCTATTTATTCGAGGCTGGTTTCTCTAGAAAAAGATGGCCGGCGAGAGGGGGATCTCTACAATAGTGAGATGGAGAAGATATCGATTACGGAAAAAGGCATTTTTGCTCTTTTCAAGGAAGCGGTCACTGCCCTCTCCCAACAGAAAATGCCTGACCGCAGCCAGATCATAACAAATATGATGAAAGCTGATGAAAACGGTTCGGTTGCACTCGAACATCTGAATACAATCGGTGATATCCTGAAGGATGCGCGGGTAGCACATCGACGCGGCAAAGAGATCCTGAAGAGCTATACTCCTTCATCAAAACGGAAAAACCTACAGCAAAAAATGAACATGCTTGTCAAAAGGGTGCTCAAAGCTCTCGAAAAGGCAAAACAATCGAAAATCGATTACAACAAGAGGATTATGTCCATTTACAAAAAGATGGAAAAACTCATCATGGAGTTGAAAATAAAATCCAGAGATCTCAATATTGAAATAAAAGAGACAAGACGTTCGGTCGATCTGCTGATAGAAACTCTGAAAAGCCGTCCTGTAGACTCTTCCAGTTTTGTACATGCGATGGGACATGCAAAGGCGGATGCGGAAATCTGTATGGAGGTGGCTGAAAGTGCAGAAAGGAATATCCACGCGAACCGTTGCGATGAGATGACACTGGCGCTCAACGATGCAATGCGCCGTAACGATCGTTCCGCTTATGGCAACATTCTAAATGAGTACAGGGGATGTCCACAGTACAATGCAGCCCTTGATGCATATCATCAAATGGCAGAGAACCGGGATCGTTGTCGTGAATTGGCTCAGCAGCTGAACAGCGCGTACAACAATTCGGATATCGATCGTTTTGCCGATCTCTTTTTTCACTTTTCCAATTGTCCCGGTTATGAAGATGCCCAGCGCTTGATGGACGATTTGCTGAATAGGCAGGAGCGTTGTCTGGGAATCATGCGGCAGCTCAATCAGGCTGCATTGCATAATGATCTACGTCGGTATGCCGGTTTGCTGGATACTTACCGGGGTTGCGAGGGATTCGATGATGCGCTCCGCCTTTACAATTCTATGCGGTGCAATGCCATTTTGGCAGATCTTGACAGAGCGGAGAGAAGCCGTAACCTCCAGGAATACCAGAGGATTCTTTCCTATGCACGGGACTGTCCTTTCTATACTTCCGCGCTGCACCGCTATGAAGAGCTCCGACAAAGTAGAGATCTGCAAAATTTTACAAATTTTATGGGTACGATTTTGGATGAAATTGGACGGCAACAACGGTCCAACGAACGATCCCGTCACTCTGGCGGACAAAACATTCCCCCACGTCCCTCCACGGAACCTTTGCCCCACGAACCATGGGGCGGGGGTATTCGATCACCCCAGCAGGTTGTTTCTCCAGGCAGGACGCCACACTCTTCCACGAGCACCGGAGGGGGGTCTTCGGGCGGTAGCGGTCCGTGTTTTTGCGAAATCAAAATCTGTCCGGTCTGTAGAGATGAGCTGGGGGAAAGTGGGATGGGACTCCTGTGTGTACCAGCAGGAGAAGAGTGCTCACGATGTATCGAGCGTCATAGAAATAAAATCAATGATTGCAAAAAGGGTGGCGTTTCCGTCAATCGATAGAAAAAGGCAGGGAGATGACTGGATATATAAGAAAAGTGTGGAGGTTCGTGGCTCTTTTTCTGCTCGCAGTGTTGCCGTTGGGAGGGGAAGGAATCGGAACGGTGGTCTCCATCAAAGAGGGAGAGATCGAGGTATTCCTGAAGGAAGGGGAAGCAAAAAGAGGTGACCGTGCCAAATTGGTTTATGTGACGGGGAGCGGTATGGAGATGCAGATAGGCGATGGCCGTGTCGTCCGAAGAGGCGGCCATACTGTATGGGTCGAGATCTCGAAAAGTTATGCCGCCCCACGCAAAGGGGTGAGGGTCTATTTTTCCACCCCTCCGGTCGATGGTGCCATCGTCACGGAAAGT
>JAOZOG010000252.1:0-1423 GCA_029933395.1 Sulfurovaceae bacterium
GCGGAATTGGCCCAACCACCTGTGGATGCCAGCGGAAAGATTATCCCCGGTTTTGAAAAGACAAAGGAAAATCCGAACCTATCCAAGGGCTGGCAGCCGTTCTCCAATCGGAAGATTCGTGTTGGTATCGCCGGATACGGCTTGTGTAATTTCGGAGCGGCATTCGGTTTTCAGAACCATCCGAACGTCGAAATAGTTGCAGTTACCGATCTGATTCCGGAACGATGTGCCGGGTTGGCGAAGGCTTGCCGCTGCGAGAAGACTTATCCATCATGCGAAGAGATGATCAAGGATGATAACATCGAGGCTGTCTTTATTGCAACGGATGCACCGAGTCATGCACGTCTGGCCATCGCTGCCCTGGAGCATGGCAAGCATGTCGCCTCTGCCGTACCCGCAGTCTTTGGTTCGATCGAGGATGCAGATCGGCTGTTCGATGCTGTCAAGAAGAGCGGCCTGAAATATATGATGTTCGAAACCTCATACTATCATCGCTCTCTCTATGCTTTGCATAAGCGGTATCAGGCAGGAGCACTTGGAAAGGTCATCTACTCCGAAGGTGAGTATTACCATTACAGCTACTCTCCACTGCCGGGCTATAACCCGAAGACGAACAGAGTGGACGTTGATGGATGGCGCAAAGGTGTGCCGCCACAATGGTATCCGACACACTCAAATGCATACTATGTCGGTGTGACCGGCGGGAGTTTTACCGAGGTCTCCTGCATGGGTATGCCCAGTATCGTACCACATCTGCATGCGGAGAACAACAGCTATAAGAATCCGTTCGGGTCCGAGATCGCACTGTTTCGAACCAGCGAAGGCGGTATGTCTCGTATGGCAGTCTGCTGGGACCTTCCGGCAGCCAGTGGTGAGCGGGGACGGGTGTATGGACAGAAGAATGACAAAATCCAAGCAAAGACTGATAAACCGCCCCTTCCTCCGGGAGTTGGTGCCGGCGGACATGGTGGATCACATGGCTATCTTATGAGCGAATTCGTGGATGCCATTCTTAGGGATCGCAAGCCAAGAGTAGACATAGCTCAGGCACTGAATATGACAGTAGCCGGTATAGTAGCCCACCAGTCAGCGCTGAAGAATGGGGAGCTGATGAAGATTCCGCAATATACGATGTGAAGTAACGAATTATGGAACAGCCGCCCATCGGATCAATCCCTATTTAGATTCCCTGTCCTCTTTGGAGATTCGATCCACCATCTTGATACTCTCCAGAGCATTCTGGAGTATCTGTTTGGTCGAGCTGAGGGGTTTCATTCGGAGGTTGGTCTGTTTCTTGTCCAGGCTCTCGTCCATCAGGACCTCCATCACCTCTTTTTCCAGCTCGGTATAGATTTCTTTGAGTTTCGATTCGATAAATTCAATATTCATATTATTTAGTATGTTCCTATTTTGCTTTGGGTCT
>JAOZOG010000252.1:1523-3253 GCA_029933395.1 Sulfurovaceae bacterium
GCGATGCAGCGGTATTCATACTCACACTCATTGAGCAGATACTCCTTCATCGTATCCATGATCGCCACACCGGAAATATCCTCATAAATCCCACGACTCGCCCTGTCGCTGGCTGTCACAACACCGATTTTGATCGTATCCATTCCATGCTCCTTCTACCGTAATAGTCATCGAACTATAACCAAGTTTGACTTAGGGAATAAAAAAGCGGCACCATCGTAGCGTGGGCATTCCTGCCTACGAAGAACCTGGTATGTACAATAGTAAAATTATAGTGTGATGTCGTGGGCAGGAATGCCCACGCTACAAATCATTAGGGCAACTCCCCACCTACAGGATTGTGCTACAATATCCAAAAGGAAAGGATGGCTCGATGTTTCAAAAAGTGCATAACTATTTCAAAGAGTACAGACGCTCTCTATTTGTCGTTGACCAGAAAGAGCTGACCGGCGGTGCCAAATTTCTTCTTGGTATCTTTGTTATCACCGTCGTAATCATCATCGGTTGGGGTTTGAGCTGGCAGACGGCACAGACCAAGTCGCCCTATCAACAGTTTGGATACAAATGCAAGCAGCTTGTCGACAGAAGCAAGCCACTGACATTCGCAGAGCTTGAAAGAGAGCAACATCTCTACAAAAAAGGAATCCGGCGCAAAAATGTGTTCGAAAAATTCGGTGAAGATCCCCAGTGCAAGAAGTTGGAAGAGGGACTGACCGCCTTCTACCGGGATCCCGCCTTCCAGGCCTCTCTCGCCCGACTCAAGACCCTGCGCAAAAGCAGAAGCCAGGTGCAGTACCAGATCCGAAGACTCAAATCGAGCTATGGGGATATGCTGCTCGAAAAAGTGGCCGGGCAGGATCCGGACAAATCGATACTCCCCTCCTCTGCAGCAAAAGCCTCTGCAGATCTCAAAGCAGCCGAGGCGAGGCTGGCTTCACTGGACCGGGAGATCAAAAAGCTCGAAGAGTTGAACCGCTACAAGAGCTATCAGAATTTTGACCGCTATTATCAAGCCAATAAGGAACAGATCGCCAAACACTATCGCTCTGCAGAACGCTACTACCACTTCAAGCGCACTCTGCAGGCTTTCGCTTTTTTGATTCCGATCTGGCTGCTTTTTTATCTGATCTACCGTGCTATGGTGAGCAGACGTCACTTCATCCTCTCTCATTTGACCCTGCATGTCGCCAATGTCGCGGCACTCTATGTTCTGTATTATCTGATTCTTTTCATCTACGATATTATGCCCAAGCTCTTTTTCAAAAAAATCATCGAATTTTTTATGCAGTATAATATGGCGATCGTACTCAATATCCTGGCGATACTCTTTTTCATCACACTCTTTGGCATCATCATCTACCGCGTCCAGAAGAACGATACGACAGGAAGCAAAAAACGAAAGCAAGAGCTGCAAAATATCAAAATGGGCCGATGCTCCGAATGCGGCTGTGTCATTACGGATGACTATTGCCCCGTCTGTGGCTTCGAGCACTATATGAAGTGCCCCTCATGTCATCAAAATACGCTTTCGAAAGGAGCATATTGTACACATTGCGGTACCCCAAACGTGATAAATGACAGCACCCCTGTGGCATAATACGCGACAAAAAAGAGAAGGATGGAAACAGAAATGAGCGTAAAAGATGATTTGATGGTGCGAAGTAACGGCGCATGCGAACTGTGCGGCTCCACGGAGGATCTCCAGGTATATGAAGTTTCACCCTCTGACG
>JAOZOG010000253.1 GCA_029933395.1 Sulfurovaceae bacterium
CTGCTTGCCAAAACACCGCCGATGCTCTTTGGTATCCCTGTTTTGGGACTTGCCGGATTTGTCACGGCAGTTGTAATGGGCATCGTACTCATCCGCTCCATCTATAAAAAGGGAAGACTCTGATAGTAGATGATAATGTTTCTCTGTAGTCTTGAGGCATTAGTTATTTGGTCGTGTTTTGCCTCTGGCGGTCACAAGAGTTGATATCTCATATTTCACGCATAGAGTATGCTACCTCTCTTCCATCAAATCTGCCACCTTCGCACTAAACCACTATGGACTTTTAGTCCATAGTGGTTTAGTTTCTTGATGAGAAAAAACGGAGAAAAGTGACAGAGAAGCCAAAAATCTATGCTACAATACACATAGTAAAATACACACTATTGGAGGCATACGATGACAGTACGCAAAAACTTTACGATGCCTGACAGGGTAGCCGAAGATTTGGAATATCTCTCTAAAAAACTTGGGAAAAAACAGAGTCAGGTCGTTCAGGATTTGATCGAGGAGAAAATGGCGGAGTACGAAACTGAGAAAAAATTGGCTGAGCTGGAGAAAATATCAGGGATATTTACGGGAATGATTCCTGAACAAGTAAATATCCAGTGGATCAAGGCCAATAGTGACAATTAAAAAAATCTTTTTCGATGCAAATATCTTCAATGATATTTTTGACAGCGATCGAACGACACACGCCATCAGCAAAGAGGCTTTCGCCTGGGCACTCAGAGCAAAGTTGAAAATCTATACAAGCTGTGATATCGCTACGAATATCTACTATATCACTGCAAAGTATACGACACGGGAAAATGCTCTCAATGCAATAGAATCCATCAAGAAGATGGCAATTCTCCTTCCCTTTGCAGAGAGGGAACTCTCAGTAGCGATCGATCTGATGCGCGAAGATGGTGACTATGTGGATTTTGAAGATACGATCCAGTATGTTATGGCGCTGAACGAAGGATGTGATGCTATAGTGACCAATAACAGGAACCTTGTTTCCAGGGAGATAAACTGTTTTTCTTCAGAGACATTTGTGCAAAAATATTCTGATTAATAAAAACAAAAGGGAAACCAGACAATGAAAAATATATTGATCATCACCGCTCATCCAAGCAGTCACAATGTTACCAAAGGCATCGCTGAGATTTACAGGGAAGAGAAGGAGAAGCAGGGGGCGAAGGTCGAGATCCTCGATCTTTATCGCAGTAAACAGCTTCCTTTTCTGAGCTTCGAAGATGCCAACAGTCCAAAAGAGGAGGGTTTGAAACCTTATCAGCAGATGATCGCAGATACCGATGAGATTGTTTTCGCCTACCCATTTTGGTGGGGTACAATGCCGGCTATTTTGAAAAACTGGATCGACAGTGTCCTGACAAGAGGCTTTGCTTTCGAGTATAACGAAAAAGGGCGGCCTGTAGGACTCTTGCAGGGGAAGTCTGTCAGAATCTTTTCAACATGTGGAGCACCCAGATGGCTCTATCTGCTCAATGGTATCGATCGTGCCAATCGAAAGATCTGGAAACAGACTATCGTCGAGTTTTGCGGAATGAAGTTTGAAGGCTATCATCTCTATGGCGGGATCGATACTTCCGGAAAGAGCATCGATAAGGTCTTTGGGGATGTCAGGAAGATAGCAAAGGGATGAGTGCGGAAAGGTACCGATATAATATGAGAAGAGCAATAGCCGGAAAGGAGAGTGTCAGATGTGGATGATGATCACCGCTTCCATTGTTATCGGAATCCTTTCGATTGCGTTGGTGCCCTGGCTGCTCATTCAGTTGCCGGCGGACTACTTCTCCTTTCCTGAACGCAGGGAGCATTTGTGGGCTGATCGGCATCCTCTGCTGCGAGTGGTGGCTATTGTGTTGAAAAACCTGATCGGCTGGGTGTTGATCGCCGGCGGGATCGCGATGCTGGTCTTGCCGGGGCAGGGGCTATTGACGATATTTGTAGGACTGCTGCTGATCGACTATCCCTACAAATACAAGATGGAGAGATGGCTGATCGAAAAACCGGCCATCTTCAAAGCAGCCAACTGGATACGGGAAAAAGCGAAGAGAAGTCCGCTGGAGAAAACGACACCTCGAGCAAGATAAGAACTTTTGGATATGATTTCAAAAAACATAAAGTTACCACTATGATATCCTCCCGGCACTCTTCTATTTTTTTACTTGTTCTCTGGGCTATTTTTTCTTTGAATTCACTGGCAGCATCCGATGGATACGATAGAAACCAAACGTTTGACGGCAAAGCTGAGGCAGAGCAGATTCTCTTGCAGAAAAAGAGTAAACTTGAAGAGTTGCAAAAGAAGTGGCAGACTGTTAGCCGCTTGAATGTGCTGAAAGAAAATAAGACAGCAGACTTCGTGTCAAACCGGGAAGAAGCGGCAGAAGAGAGCTTGGTCCGGCAGAGAAGAGTGCGTGAGATGGAAGAGCTCGACAAACTCCGCGAGGCACAGTTGAAGATGCAGCGGGAGAGGATCGCTGCCGTACAGAAAGAAAAAGAGAGGCGGATCACAGCGCATATCGATCTTTCGCGCCAGAAGATGATGATTTACAAAGGCGATACGCTTCTCTACAAATGGCCTGTGTCAACTGCCAGGAAGGGATATGTGACACCCGTGGGTCTTTATCAGCCGCAGTATCTCGAGAGGATGCATTACTCCAGACGTTACCACAATTCACCGATGCCCCATTCGATCTTTTTCAAGGGTAATTTCGCGATTCACGGAACGAACTCTATCAGCCGTCTGGGGAGGAGGGCTTCACACGGTTGTGTGCGTCTGCATCCCAAGCATGCAAGAAAGCTCTACTCGATGGTGCGGAAATATGGCAAAAAGAATACTCTGATCAAGATTACGTATTGATAGTATTTTTTTGTTTCACTACATTGAATTCAGGTTGGTATGCAAAAAGCCTACCAGCGTAAAGTTACAATTTTGTAGGGTGGTGCATTTATGCCCACCGCGCAAGGCGTAAGCTGTTGATATACTTGATAGGGCGATGATGATAGATGAAGATGGTTGGTGGTGGGCACAAGTGCACCACCCTACATGCCATCTATTCCTCCAGCGGATCGATAATCATCAAATCGCTCAAATCGTCACTCTCAAGGAAGGGATACATATCCTCCATCGGTTTGCCGATCGTCACTCTGGGTTCCAGTCTGTTTTTGGCTTCTGTCAGGATGATTTCTACCAATTCACTCTCATCGTTCTGTAGAGAGGATTGAACCTTCTTGAGAATCT
>JAOZOG010000254.1:0-1255 GCA_029933395.1 Sulfurovaceae bacterium
CGGCGAGGTTGACGGCGGTGGTTGTCTTCCCGACTCCCCCTTTTTGGTTGGCTATGCTGATCACTTCACTCATCGTAAACTAAACACTCTCTTCCCTTCTATCAGTAACGAGCCATCCTCGCATAGAAGCGCGTTTTGGAGGCTTTTTTGATAGTTTTCAATATGAACCGAAAACCTTCTACTCTGCTCAAATTCTATCCGATACTCACTAAATATCTGCTTCCATTTTGGAAACTTTTCGAGTGCCTCAAGGTACTTTTCGAGAAGGAAATCTGCAGAGAGTTCGCTATAGAGTGATCTGAAGCCATCTGGACTCTTTTTGAGATTGATTCCGATTCCACAAACCAGAGAATTTTTGACTTTTTGGGTGATGATACCGCCCACTTTTTCATTATCGACGTAGAGATCATTGGGCCACTTGAGCCAGACACGCTCTCCCAGCTCGTCAAGTACCTTTTTCATAATAAATGCGAAGTAGATAGAAGCGGAACTCAGCGGCAAATCTTCCGGAAGCTGCTTCAGCTCCACAGCAAAAGAGGCGAAAAAATTTCCCTCTCCGCCACTCCAGCTGTTCTCTCTGCTGCCGACACCGCTATCCTGCTCTTTTGCGATCACGGCAACCGGCGCGGCAAGTGTATCCTCTCGAATCTTCTCGACCAGATAGTGCTGCGTCGAGGGGAGCGTCTCAAATGAGTAGATCTCCAATTTGGAGTCCCCTTCCTCTCAGGTATGAGACCGCATCCATCGGCTTTTTGGAGGGGGGCTGTAGTGTTATGATCTCTACAGAACCCTTCAGACAGCCGACCACAATACTTCTCTCTCCAATCGCCGTGATCAGCCCGCTGCGATGCTCCTTCTCTCTCTCGACCAGCTGCATCTCGATGATCTTGAGACCCTCAGTCGTGAAGATACCGGGCCATCCTTCAAAAGCACGGTATTTATTGTAGATCGTTTCGGCATCGTCGAAGCGGATCTCCCCGTCACTTTTGCGTATTTTTTTGCAGTGGCTGGCCAATGCTCTGATCTGAGGCTGCGGTTCCAAATCTTCAAAACGTCGAAGCGTATCCAGTGTCAAAATGCAGGCATCTCTCCCCAGCTGCTCCATCAAGCCCCAGAGGCGCATCGTCTCGGGTATCCTGAAGTAGCTGTAGCCCAGCACCGGGCCACTGTCGAGCCCCTCCTCCATCAGCATCGAGGTGACACCGCTATAGTTATCTCCATTGAGCAGAGACTGCTGCACGGGACTGGCACCCCG
>JAOZOG010000254.1:1355-3248 GCA_029933395.1 Sulfurovaceae bacterium
CTCACACCTCTGCTCCCTGAGAATTTTCCTGCGCTTCTTTTTTCTTCTTCCGCTCGAGAAAGAATTCCATTTCGTGTTTGGTGATCACCCGTATCAGGTTGGTCGATCCAGGCATACCGACAGGGTCTCCGGCAGTCAGGATATAACTCTCCTGCAAATCCAGCACACCTCTTTCGATCCCCTGCTTCATCACTTCACCCATCATATCGCGCAAGCCCCTCTTCTCTACCGAAAAGGCGGGTACGACACCCCAGACCAGTGTCAGAGTCCGTGCGGTAGCGTCATCATGCGTCACACCATAGATCGTCCTGCTTGGACGGTAGCGGGCAATTTTTTTGGCGGATTGTCCCGAACCTGTCATCGCCAGCAGCCCGGAGGTATCCAGGCTCTCAGAGAGGCGAACGGCCGATTCGTCGATCTTGTCATCCCTGTCGCACATCTCAAACACGGTAAATTTATGATAGGGGTATTGCCCTTCAGCAGCCTGAATCGTCTTGACCATCGTCTCGACTGCCAGGACCGGATGCAGTCCGATCGCACTCTCCTCGGAGAGCATCACGGCGTCTGTCCCATCCAGTACGGCATTGGCAACATCACTGATCTCCGCTCTGGTCGCTGTCTCTTTGGTCGTCATCGAGAGGAGCATCTGTGTCGCTGTGATTACCGGTTTGGATCGGTTGTTGGCTTTTTTGATCAACATCTTCTGGATCGTCGGGACATCGAAATAAGGCACCTCGATCCCCAGATCCCCTCTGGCTACCATAATGCCGTCACTGACTTCCAGAATCGCATCGATATTCTCTACTGCGTCGAACTTTTCAATCTTGGCGATCAATTGGACTCTGCCCTGATGTTCTTCGACGATCTTGCGTGCCTCAATCATATCCTCTGCCCGCTGCACAAAAGAGATCGCCATAAAATCGACACCTTTCTCGATACCCCAAAGTATATCTTTGCGGTCTTTGGGTGTCAACACATCGATCCCCAGTCTGGTATTGGGGAAATTGACCCCTTTTCTGGATGAGAGCATCCCTTCATTCTCAATCTCGACTGTAACACTCTCTTCGGTTATGGAGACGACCGCTGCACGTATCACACCGTCATAGAGATAGATATGATCACCCATAGAGAGTTGGTCAAGTACCCGGGGTTCATTGATACAGAGACGGTAGAATCCCTCTCTGACCTTGTGGCCCAGGATCTCTTTTTTGACAAATTCGATCCGGTCTCCGGTCTTGAGGATAAAATCCTCTTCGATCATACAGACTCTGATCTTGGGCCCGCTGATATCCTGAAGCACTCCCACAACCAACCCGGTCTCTTTACTCGCCTGTTTGATACGATCGAAGACTCTACTGTGGTAGTCATGCGTCCCATGGCTGAAATTGAGTCGAAACAGGTTGACCCCTGCACGCAGCAGCTGGGTGATCTTCTCCAATGAGTCTGAAGCGGGTCCGATTGTTGCGACAATTTTGGTTCGTTTTTTCATAGACTATTTATTACCTTAACGTTTTGTATATTTTAAAATTCGTAGCGTGGGCATTCCTGCCCACGTAAGCTGGCACATTTCCTGCTCCCAAGCTGGAGCTTGAGAGGAATGTCTTGCATCTTATCCAATACAAGATATACATTCCCAACGAGGACGTTGGGAACGAGGGGTATCAGGGAGTGCGACTTCAGTCGCACAACAGCGACTCAAGTCGCTGCTCCATCACTCAGTATCGCAACGGGCATACCTCTACACTATCGTGGGCAGGAATGCCCACGCTACAGATGTAGCAAAACTATTTGCGATTGTAACATTATGCCTTCGTAAAGAGTGTCCCACCCTTGTGTACCCCATGCACCAGAAAACTCTCTGCATCGCTCAGGTCAAAACCGCTGGCCAGAAAC
>JAOZOG010000255.1 GCA_029933395.1 Sulfurovaceae bacterium
TCAAATACCCCATCGCCGTCGCAATCAGATCATCATCATCTTTGCTTGGAGACTTAAGCACCAGTCGCTCTTTCCCCTCCTCGGCAAATTCGATAAAGACATTCTGCTCGTAACTTGAAATCTTGGATATTTTCTGCTCTCTTGCCAGCACTTTCATCACGATGATGTCGATAAACTGCCGCGTCACCGTATCGGGTTTGCCAAAGCGGTCCTCTATCTCGCTCTCGATCTCGTAGACCTCCCCGGCTGACTCACAGAGAGAAAGACGGCGATAGAGTTCCAGCCTCAGACGATCCTCTTCGATCAGCTCTTCACTCAGGTAGGCATTGACAGAGAGTTTCATATCGACATGATTCTCCTCCTCTTGCTTTTGTCCGCTGAGTTCACGGATCGCATCTTCGAGCATACGCAGGTAGAGAGAGTAGCCGATCTGCTTGATGTGCCCGCTCTGTGCCTCACCAATGATATTACCCCCTCCCCGTATCTCCAGATCATGAAAGGCCAGTACCGCACCACTGCCCAATTCGGAATGCGATTCGAGTGCCAGCAGACGGCGTTTGGCGCTGTCGGTCAGATGGGTTTTGTCTTCGACCATAAAGTAGCAGTAGCCCTCGCGTCCGCCTCTCCCCACACGTCCGCGAAGCTGATGCAGGTCAGCGATACCGAAACGGTCCGCCCCATCGACGATCATCGTATTGGCGTGCGGCATATGGATGCCTGACTCTACGATGGAGGTGGAGAGCAGGACATCATATTCCCCCTCCTCGAAAAGCATCATTTCATTCTCCGTCTGTGTAGCGGAGACCTGGGAGTGAAGTACAGCGATACGCAGATCAGGCAGGAGTTCCTGAAGCACTTTGCGTTTCTCTTCGATCCCCGCAATCGAGTTGAAGACATAGAAGATCTGACCGCCCCTGCGCATTTCGCGAAGGATCGCCTCTTTAATAATCTTCTCATCATAGCTCTTGACAAAGGTGCGCACCCCCTGCCGCTCCGTCGGCGGTGTAAGGATCTCCGAGAAGGTCTTGATCTGAGAGAGTGCAAGGTTGAGACTTCGGGGTATCGGTGTGGCACTCATACTGAGCAGATGAACATTGACAGCGATCTCTTTGAGCGCCTCTTTCTGCTTGACACCGAATTTATGCTCTTCGTCGATGATGACGAATCCCAGTTTGGCAAAACGGGCCTTGAGAAGCGCATGTGTCCCCACCACCACATCGATCGTTCCCTCCTCCAGTCCCTTGAGTATCTCCCTCTTGGATTTGGGTGTCGTAAAGCGATCAAGCCGGGCAATACGAACATTCCACTTTTCGAAACGCTCTTTGAGACTCTTGAAGTGCTGGGCACTCAGCAGTGTCGTCGGGGCGACCAGCATCGCCTGATAGCCGTTTTTGACCGTCACGAAGATCCCATTCATCGCCACTTCTGTTTTGCCGAAGCCCACATCGGCACTGAGCAACCGGTCCATCATCCTGCCGCTGTGCATATCCTCCAGCATCTCAGTGATGGCACGCTCCTGATCCTCTGTATGGACGAAACCCGCCTCCGCCATAAAGAGTGCCTGCTCCTCCATATTTGTCTTGAGTATGATCCCCTTCTGCAGATGGCGCTGCGCCGAGAGATTGATGATCTGTGACGCGATGGCAAAGAGTTTCTCTCTAACCTTTCCCTTGAGGCGCTTGAAGCTTGCTTTTCCCAATCGATCGAGTGCCGGAAGCGTGCCCCCTTCAGCAACATAGCGGTCGATCACTTCCAGATTCTCAACCGGCACAAGCAGGGTATCGTCATTTTGATATCCGATGACCACAAAAGCCCTCGTCGCACCCAGAATCTCCCGCTTCTCTATCGCACGAAAGAGTCCTACACCATGATTTTCGTGCACCACATAGTCTCCGGGTTTGAGTTCGTCGAGAATGATCGAAGCCTTTTTGACCCGCCGCTTTTTGATCGGCTTGTTCAGAGAGAGGATGAGCCGGTCAGGGCCCAGGATATTGACTACCCCCTCCTGATAGACAAAGTTCAATCCTTCAAAACTGCTCAACTCACTGCCCCGGACAATACTCTCATTGCGTGCAACAATCGTGATCCGCTTGTCTCTGTGCGCTTCCAACAGAGCATTGGGCTTGACGACCTCGAGATCACGATAACGCTGCGCAGAGGGGATCACCCTGCCCGGTATGGTATCTCTGTCGATATAGGGTTTTTGCAGGCTGTAGATCTCTTCGATCTCACTGCTCAGATCCGAAGTCTGCACGGTGTCGAAGCGTGGGAAGCAGGCTTCACTCAACTCTTCCAGATACCAGAGCCCCAGCGAGTCGATATCCTTGACGAAAACATCGTAGCGGCTCTGCTCTGCCCGCCTCTTCCATGCTTCGAACTGCTCCGCATCCAATGCCAGATAGGTCGGAATAATCCCAATCTCTTCAAGCTCCTCCTGAATACTCTTCTGACTGTTTGCATCATAACGGCGGATACTCTCCACCTCTTCGTCGAAGAGACTGATACGATAGGGCATCTCTGCATCGATTGGAAAAATATCGATGATATCGCCGCGAAAGGAGACTTCCCCCTGCTGCGAAGCGATATCGACAAAATGGTACCCCCAGTGATAGAGCTCTTCCTTGAATACTCCGATAGCGATCGTCTCGCCAAAGGCAACTGTTTTTCTGCCAAAATACTTCCTTGCAGGCAGTGGCAGAAGCATCGTACGGATCGGTGCGATCAATACTCCCTCTTCTCCGCCTAGATACCAACTCGAAAGTTCAGCAAAGAGCCGGTAAATCTCTATCTGATAAGCACGCAGATCTTCCCCGACAGTCGCCCTGATATCAGGCAGGACAAAGGGTCTCAAGCCACTGATGGAAACAACATCAGCTGCCTGCTGCGCCTCCTTGTCATCTCTGCAGAGCAGCAGCAGAGGTTTGGATTCTTTTTCCCGCTTCTCCAGGTATTCATAAATGTCACTCTGATACATTTGGACCTTTTTTCATTTTGATAAACGCTTCAACCGTATAGAACGAACCGAAAACAAGATACTTCTCATCCTCATCGATCACACCGTTGAACTCACTACAAGGCAGACCAACCTGCTCAACTGCCGACCGTATCGCATCGAGCGTTGCCGCCCTCTGTGACAGGATCGGCAGGATCTCGACGCGTTTGACTTTGGGCTTGAGTATTTGCAGTACCATCTCATAATCCTTGTCATCGAGACTGTTGTAAATCAGAACAACCGGCTCTTTCAGCGC
>JAOZOG010000256.1 GCA_029933395.1 Sulfurovaceae bacterium
GTACTGGAATGCGATCTACAAAGCCTGGGAAGAGACGATCGTCACCGAGCATGAGTATTTCGTCGCACCGGCTGTCTATACGCCGGAACTGCTCGCCACAATGGAGCAGAAGATGAAAGAGGCAGAGTCCCTGATCGCCCCCCTGAAGAAAAAATCCTCCCTGACCCGCAATGAAAAGCACTACCTCGACCGTATCAAATTCACCAGACTCAGCTGTGACCTGACGACTCTCTATCTTGGGATGGTCAAGGCAGCCGGAACAGATCTGGATTACAGAAAAGCAGTGGTATTGGGCAAAAAAGGATTGGCTGTCAGGGACCGGCTCAGTATGATGAACGGTACTTTCACCACCTACAAAAGAAAGAACTCCAAAAAACCCGGAATGCCGGAGAGAGGTCCGGCCTGGTGGCCCGGAGAAGTAAGGCAGTATCAGAATCTTCTTCAGTATACGAATGGCAAAAAAGGGAAACTTGTTGCAAAGCTCCCTCTTGAATGGGCCTTCCGCCGCGATCCGAACGATATCGGAATCAAAGAAAATTTTGCCACGCAAAAAGTGGACTTGAGCTACTGGAATGGCAACAAAGAGAACTATACACTCGATACACGCAAAGATTATCCCTCCGATCAATGGGAGATGCTCCGTACCGATCTCTATATGCAAGCGCAGGGTATCCGCCACAAAGACAGGCAGAGTTACGCCAGGCCGGTATGGTATAGAACAGACGTCGATATCCCGGCAGATAAAGTAAAAGAGAAGCTGCACATTCTCTTCCCCGGACTCTTTTCCGAAGCGACACTCTATATCAACGGCAAGGAGATCGCCCATCGCAAACAGAAACCGCTCTGGTGGCAGAATGACTATCGTTTCGAATGGGATGTGGATCTTGCCGGCAAACTCAGGCCCGGCAAAAACAGCATTGCTTTGCGGGTGAGCTGCGTACATCATATGGGGGGAATGTTTAGGCGGCCTTTTATATACGTTTCAACGGAGAAATAGTTTTTGATATCCCGGGACAGGTCAGGGGGAGTCTTGGTGCTGGATGCTCGAACTTGGTCGAGTCACATCTCTCACTTAATGGCAGATTTTGACTTAAAGATATAGGGTCGAAATAACCTTGGAAAAGAATTGTTGCGTGCGAAGTATTTCAGAGGGTTGCGATATAATAATATGATATAAAACAGCAGCATCAATTTAAAGAAGGGGTGATATATGGATTTCATACTCTCATTGATTGGGAGAGAAAAGGAACTTTTCAGAACTGATATATCAAACTACGAAATACAGCTTAAGGAAATTGTTTCGTCATCGTCTTTCCTGGTCATAGGCGGTGCTGGCTCTATTGGTCAGGCTGTTACCAAAGAGATTTTCAAAAGAAATCCCCGGAAACTTCATGCAGTCGATATCAGTGAGAACAATATGGTAGAGCTCGTACGTGATATCCGAAGTTCTCTGGGATATATCGATGGGGAATTCAAAACATTTGCGTTAGATGCTGGCAGCATTGAATACGATGCATTTATCAAAGCAGATGGAAAATATGACTATATCCTGAATCTCTCAGCCCTCAAACATGTGCGCAGCGAAAAAGATCCCTATACGCTGATGCGGATGATTGATGTCAATATTTTCAACACAGATAAAACACTTCGACAGGCTATCGAGAACGGTACTAAAAAATACTTTTGTGTCTCCACGGACAAAGCAGCCAATCCGGTTAATATGATGGGTGCGAGTAAGCGTATTATGGAAATGTTCGTTCATCGAAGATCCGAGGAGATAGAGGTTTCTATGGCGCGTTTTGCCAATGTAGCCTTCAGTGATGGCTCTTTGCTGCACGGATTCAATCAGCGTATTGAGAAGAAGCAGCCGATTGTCGCCCCTAATGATATCAAGCGCTATTTTGTAACCCCACAGGAGAGTGGAGAGTTGTGCTTGATGTCTTGTATCTTTGGTGAGAATAGAGATATCTTTTTCCCAAAACTCAGCGAAGATCTGCATCTTATCTCATTTGCCGATATTGCAGTGAAATATCTTAAAGCCAAGGGGCATGAACCTTATCTTTGTGAAGACGAAGATGGGGCAAGGAATTTTTTCACTCAAAATTCAAAACAGTGGCCCTGTCTTTTTATGAAGAGCGATACAACCGGTGAAAAAGATTTCGAAGAGTTCTTTACCGACAATGAAGCACTCGATATGAATAGATTTGAAAATCTAGGTGTTATCAAGAATGAAGCAGTCTTTGACGATGCTCTTTTGTCTGACTTTGAAACAACAATTCGTGGTCTCAAGGAAAAAAAAGAGTGGTCAAAAGAGCAGATCGTTGAACTTTTCTTCAAAATGATCCCTGATTTTGGACACAAAGAGACTGGTAAATACCTCGATGGAAAAATGTAATGTTTAAAGAAACTATATCCTTTATTCGAGAACTCTACAAGAACAAAGAATTCATCCCTCTTCACGAGCCACGATTTCTCGGTAATGAAAAAAAATATCTCAATGAATGCATAGACTCGACCTTTGTCTCTTCTGTTGGAAAATTTGTCGATCTGTTTGAGGAGCGTTTTGCCTCGTATGTTGGAACAAAATATGCCGTGGCGACCGTCAACGGTACCTCTGCGCTGCATATTGCATTGCTCATGGCGGGTGCGGATTATGGAGATGAGGTGATCACGCAGCCGTTGTCATTTGTCGCGACGTGTAATGCGATCTCATATGTGGGCGCCAGTCCAGTCTTTGTGGATGTTGACCTGGATACGATGGGACTGAGTCCCAAATCGCTTCGAGCATTTTTGGAGACAAACTGTAAAAGTCAGAACAATCAGTGTATCAACAAAACGACAGGCAACACTATCAAGGCGTGTGTCCCTATGCATACCTTTGGCCATCCTTGCAGGATAGATGAGATCAGGGAGATCTGTGATGCGTGGCATATCGTGCTGGTCGAGGACAGCGCAGAAAGCCTCGGCAGTTACTACAAGGATAAACATACCGGTACTTTCGGGAAGCTAGGTGCATTCAGTTTCAATGGCAACAAGATCATCACATCAGGTGGTGGAGGCGTCATCGTCACTGATGATGAAGCATTGGCCAAAAGAGCCAAGCATCTTACCACGACTGCCAAAGTGCCTCATCCCTATGAATATATCCATGATGAGATTGGCTATAATTATCGTATGCCAAACCTCAATGCCGCTCTGCTCGTAGCACAATTGGAACAATTGGATCGTTT
>JAOZOG010000257.1 GCA_029933395.1 Sulfurovaceae bacterium
GCAGCACTCGTCAATGGTGCATTTGTCAAAATAGAGCGGCAGGAGCTGGAGTCTTTCCGAAAGCAATCAAAGCTGAAAAATATCCTGCAGAGGGTTGAGCGAAAGGTCAGGCTCTATTTTGCCTCTTTTTTCAAAGGCGAAACGCTTTACGAAGATGATATTGTTCTGATGCTGGACTCAAGCTGGCATCTGCATGTCTGGCCCAGCGTTGAGTATGCCAAGCAGAGGGGTGCAGCAGTTATCGGAGTCACTTATGATCTCATCCCCATCACCCATCCACAGTTTTGCGACGATGTGATGGAGCACTATTTTACGACCTGGTATCTCCGGTCGATAGACTATTTCGACGGCTATCTCACTATCTCAAAAACAGTCATGCAAAATCTGATAGACTACTTTAAAGCACAGGGTATTGAGACAGAGAAGTACCTCTTTGACTCTTTTACTCTCGGAGCTGATTTCAATAGGCAAAAGAATGAAAACGAGCCTGTCAGAGAATCACTCAAAGCTCTATTCAAAGAAAAAACTTCAATTTATCTGACTGTCGCAACAATAGAGCCGAGAAAAAATCATCGTTTTGTTTTTGAAACTTTCAAAAAGTTATGGGATAATCATCCTGATATTATCTGGATCATTGTAGGCAGAAGCGGCTGGAAAACAGAAGCATTGCAGAAAGAGATGAGAGAAAGCGGCGCTTACAAAGAGAAGCTCTGGATCTTCAATGATCTGAATGATAGCGAATTACATTACTGTTACCGCCACAGCAAGGCGCTGATCTACCCTTCTATTATCGAAGGATATGGATTGCCGATCATCGAGAGTCTGAAAAACGGACTTCCGGTCCTGGCAAGCGATACACCAATCCACAGAGAGGTGGGAGGCGAGAATATCCTCTATTTCGATCTTGCAAAACCTGATTCACTTGTCTCTCTGATCAGTAATATCGAAAAGGGAGCGATGGCTCTAAAAGAGATCAGTACAGAAAATATAGCACAGTCGACATGGGATCAAAGTGCCGGTGAACTGCTGCAAAAAACTATCGCAATAGCCGACCACAGCAAAAGGGGAAACAAGATATGAGTAATGAAAATCAAAACCGCGTATTGATTACAGGCATCAATGGCTTTACAGGCATTCACCTGGAACGCTATCTCAATAAGAAAGGTTTCGATGTCTATGGTACTGTGATCGACACCCCGCTTCACAGCAGGCACCGACAGTGTGATATCACAAAAATAGACCAAATCGATCGCGTCATAGCAGAAGTAAGGCCGGATTACCTTGTCCATATCGCCGCCATCTCCTTTCCCGGAGAAGAGAATGCTTCACTGATCTACGATGTCAATGTCATCGGTACTGAAAATATCTTCAAAGCAATGAGCAGGCACGAAATCCATCCAAAGAAGGTCATTCTCGCCAGCAGTGCTACTGTCTATGGCAATCAGGGCAAGGAGGTACTCGATGAAAGTATGTGCCCCCAACCTGTCAATCACTACGGCTGCAGCAAGCTGGCAATGGAACATATCTCAAAAAACTATTTCAACAGTTTTGATATTATTATCACAAGACCCTTTAACTACACAGGTGTGGGGCAAGAGAAGCATTTTCTGATCCCAAAGATCGTCTCCCATTTCAAAGAGGGAAAAAAGGAGATCGAACTGGGCAATCTCGATGTTGCCAGAGAGTTCAACGATATAGACTATATTATCGACTGCTACTACAAACTCCTTCTCTCCGAAGCAAAATCAATCATCGTCAATCTCTCCTCCAATCATCCTGTCAAACTGCTCGATGTCATCGAGATGATGAATGAGATTGCAGGATATCGTATTGAAGTAAAGGTCAACCCTCTTTTTGTCAGAAAACATGAGATACCATCACTCTCCGGCTCGACAAAACGATTGGAAGCGCTGATAGACCTGGACAATAGAGAGACACTGCACAAAACACTCCAGACCATGTATGAAGCAGCGGAATGAGATTGGGATTTGGCACTACGGTACTCGAGAGAGGTCTGTCACAAGGACATATGGACGGTATCGGTGTCTATGCGAAGAATCTCTGGGAGGCGTTTGGCAGCACGACCGGACAACAAGACACAGTCATTAAACAGGCAGTCTCCTTTGGCAAAGGCGGTGCATTGGCAACAACAAATGACCTGCTTGGCGAGATTGTCCATCTGCCACCCTCCTATCCTCTCCAGTCTGCACGATCGATCGCCAGCGGCAAAGCTTTTTTGGGGACCCTGAAACTTGAAGAAAAGATCGATCTCTTCTTCGCTCCAGACCATCATATCCCCAAACTCAGTCATACACCTGTTATCGCAACCATTATGGATGCCTATCCCCTCATCTACCCCAAACTCGTCAGCCGGCGACTTCGGGGGTTTAAAAATTTTGCTTTCAAACGTGCATCGCACTGGGCAGATCATATCGTCACAATCTCCGAATACAGCAAACATGACATCAGCCAATACTTCGATATTCCCAAAGAGAAGATCAGTGTCGTTCCCCTGGGAGTCAATGGGGAATTTTTGGAGCGCATACCCGAACAGACCAAAGAGGACGTTTGTAAAAAATTTGGGCTGAAAGAGAATTATTTTATCTTTATCGGCACCATACAGCCCAGAAAAAACCTTGCAAAACTGATCGAAGCGTACGAATCTCTGCCCTCCGCTCTTCGCAACAAACATCACCTGCTGATCATCGGCCACTACGGCTGGGGCGAAGAGATACTTTGGCAAAAGCTGAACAGAGCGGAAAAGTCTGGAACCATCCACCATTTTCAAAATGTCAGCGACCAGGAACTCTATGCGCTCCTCCAGTCTGCCCTGGCAATGGTCTACCCCTCTCTCTATGAAGGATTTGGGCTCCCTGTACTGGAGGGTTTTGCTTCAAGAATACCTGTCATCACCTCTCCGACCACCTCAATACCGGAAGTTGCATCGGATGCAGCCCTCTATGCCGATCCTTTGGAAAGTATCGATATCACAGCAAAAATGCAAATGATTGCAGAAGACGAAGCATTACGTGAAACCTTGACCCAAAAAGGCTTGTCAAGAGTGGAGCAATACAGCTGGAATCGATCGGCAGAGGAGCACCTGAAACTCTTTGAAACGTTTCGCTAATACACTTCTTAGCCTGGATGCACTATAATTAAAAACTTTATTCATGACGGTATCTTTCCATGAGTAAAACAGGAGAAGAATGAAAATTTTACA
>JAOZOG010000048.1 GCA_029933395.1 Sulfurovaceae bacterium
CCACTTGCTTTAATGATTGCGTACATTGCAAACCCTTTATTCTATGTGTTATCTTAAAAAAGTTTGAGATTATACCCAAACAATGTTTAATATTTTTTTAAATCAACCAAAGTCTGCATTCGAATGTGCTACAGCGACACAATCAATCATAATTTTGACACCCATAGGAAGGCTGCGAACGGCAATCGTGGTTCTGGCAGGCTTATGCTCTTTGAAGTGATAGGTATAGATCTCGTTCATCTCTTCGAAGTCACGCATATCCTCGAGATAGATTGTTGTCTTGATCACATCGGTCAACTGCGAACCCGCCGTATCGAGAATATAGTAGAGATTTTTCATAATCTGATACATCTGCTTCTCGACACTCTGGTCCGCCAGTGTTCCATCCGGCAACAGCCCCAGCTGCCCTGATGTATACACCAAACCATGGGCAACGACTGCCTGGGAATAGGGTCCGATCGCCGCAGGGGCATCTTCTGTTGTGATAAATTTCATTTTTACTCCTTAGTTGTTTTCGTAGAATATATAACTTGTCGAGTAGTCCGAGAACTCGAAATAGACTTTCTTTTCGCCGGGATCGGCTTTCAGGTTCATATTTTTGTCGTCGATGCCGTACCCATAGCGATAGGGCCTGAGTTTGTTGTCATTCGACCCGTAAGCCGTCGATACTTTATCTATTTTGATGAAGCGCTTCACCAGCTTATCACCGGCATAGATATCCAGCACGCCGTTTGTTCCTGTCCAGTTTTGCAGTGAACGGCTCAGAGTATTCTGAGTCTCCTGTGTGCATCCCGACAACAAGAGTATCGAGACTGCAACGGCAAATCCCACTTTTATCCTCATCTCATTCTCCTCTCAATCTGATTTTGTATCTTAGCACTATTATGCTTTTGAGTCCCTCTGCTTTACCGCCTCTTGCTCAAGAAGATGAAGGCACTCTTTTGATTCCCTCGTATGCCACATCGATCATCTTGTCGATCTCCTCATAACTGATTACATAAGGCGGCATAAAATAGATCACAGGGCCGAGCGGGCGCAGCAATACACCATGATCAAGCCCATACTGATAGACTTTCAGCCCGATACGATCCTCTGGTGCATAGCCATGCAGTTCGATCGCTGTCACCATACCGGTTTGCCGCACCTCTTTGACATTGGAGAGTGCCCTGAAACGATCGAAGCACTGGGCGATATAGCGGCTTTTTTTTCTGTTTTCACCCAGGACATCCTGATTTTCGAAAATATCCAATGTGGCCAGAGCGGCACTGCATGCCAATGGATTGCCGGTATAGCTGTGAGAGTGGAGAAAGGCTTTGTGTTCGTTGTAGTCACAATAGAATGCACTGTATATCTCATCTGTCGTCAAAACCACAGAGAGGGGAAGGTAGCCTCCGGTCAAACCTTTGGAGAGCAGCATAAAATCCGGGCTTATCTCCGCCTGCTCACATCCGAACATCGTACCGGTTCTTCCAAATCCTGTCATAATCTCATCAGCGATCAGATGAATACCGTGCGCTTTTGTCAACTCTCTGGCACCCTTGAGATAGTCGGGATGGTACATATGCATCCCCCCTGCCCCCTGAATAAGAGGCTCCAGGATCAAAGCTGCAATCTCTTCACCCCTCTGGTCGAGCAGTTGCGAAAGTGACTCCAGTGCCAGGGCGGCACTCTCCCGACTCTGATCTTTGGGTACAGGCGTCTGGATACAGGCGATCAGCAGGGGTTCGTAAGTCTCCTTGTAGAGCTGCACATCACCCACGCTCAAAGCACCAAGTGTTTCACCATGGTAACTGTTGCTCAGTGAGAGAAAAAGAGAGCGCTGCTCCCCTTTGTTGCGGTGGTAATGATAGCTCATCTTCAGCGCGACTTCAACAGCACTCGAACCATTATCTGCAAAAAAGAGCTTTTGTAAACCATCAGGCACCAGCTTGACAAGACGTTTTGCCAGCGTCACAGCCGGCTCATGCGTGAAACCCGCCAGTATGACATGCTCGAGTGTATCAAGCTGTTTTTTGACCTTCTCATTGATCGATTCATTGGCATGGCCGAAAATATTGACCCACCAGCTGCTGATCGCATCGATATAACGGTTACCCTCGAAGTCAAAAAGATAGACCCCTTTACCGGATTTGATCGGGATCAAAGGGAGTGTTTCGTGGTCCTTCATCTGGGTACATGGATGCCATATATGCGCCAGATCCTCTTCTATCATTCTCTCGTTCATCTGCACTCCTCAAAGTGAATCAACCGCCTTTAACCACAAGTTGACTAAAATATTGAAAAATTTTACATATAGGGTACATCAAAAACCCTGAAGAAGGCACTTTTAGTATGATTAGTTGGATGCAAAAACACAATAAATATCTTGTTATTACCATTTGGATCGCCACCATCGCATTTATCGGTGCAGGTTTTGTCGGCTGGGGAAGTTATCAGTATGGAGCCAAAGCGGGCAGCATCGCCAAAGTCGGTGATATCGAGATCAGCAAAGCGAAATTCGATATGGCCTACAGCGACATGTATCAGCGATACAACCAGATGCTGCAGGGGAAACTGGACGAAGAGAAAGCCAGAGAGATGGGCTTGACACAGCAGACATTCTCCTCATTGGCGACACAGGCACTGCTGCTCAACCTGGCACAGGAGTTCGGCATCATTGTGACAGAGGAGGAGTTGGCAGCGAAAATCGCGCAGATCCCCGCTTTTCAAACAGAGGGGAACTTCGATAAAACGGTGTATGAGGGTTACCTCAAAAGCCGACGGCTCAAAGCGAAGACTTTTGAAGAGGTGATTCACGACGAACTGGTCATCCAAAAACTCTTCTCTCTTCTTGACAGCAAAAGCCTTCCGTTCGAAGAAGAGGTTATCGGTGCCTCGATCAATATCTCCGACAAGATTGCCTACAAAGTACTTACTCCCGACGATCTCAATCTGACACTTGACGATACCAAACTCAAAAGCTACTGGGAGGCGCACAAGTCGGACTATATGACACCCAAAAAATATCAACTGGATATCCTCTGGACAGAGAGCAGGGATGCCAATGTTTCCGACAAAGAGATCGAAGCGTTCTATACCCAGAACAGTTTCAACTACATCGGTAAGAATGGCGAACAACTCCAGCTTGATGAGGCCAAAGAGAAGGTGATCTCGGATCTCAAGATGAAAAAATCGAAAAAGCATGCACAAAAGCAGTATATTGCATACAAAAAAGGCAAAATCGATAAAAGTGAAACCGTCACACTCGCACTGGATGAAGCACCTCTGACTTCGGAAATATGGAGAGAGGTCGAGACACATGATGTCGATACGATACTGAAACCAAAAGCGGTCGCAAATCGTTATGCAACGATCAAAATCTCTGCGGTAATCGAACCGCGGGAGATGAATTTCGACGAAGCCAAGCCACTGGTTGTGGCTGATTATGAAAAAAATGCGCAAGCCGAAGGATTGACAAAGCTGGCTGACAGCACCCTGAAAAAATTCGATGAGAGCAATGCCACCCTGTCCGACTTTGTAACACTTGACAGCCGCAAGCCCCTCAAGCCGCTGAATATTCAGGAAAGTTTACAATTTCTACAAAAGCTCTTTACATCTCAGAAAGAAAAGGGTATCATATCAATTGAAGGTAAGGTTGTCGTCTACAGCATCGTGGAGCAGAAGCTGGCTTCAGAAGAGAAGAGTAAAAAGAGTGATTTCGTGAAAAAGACCGCTGATCAAATCAAGGCGCAGGATTTTCAAAGCAACCTGCTCAAAAGTTTGGAACAGAAGTACAGCATAGAGAAATTTGTAGGGGGGATATAGATTGGACAAAACTATTTTAGCAATTGATATCGGTTCTACAAAAATTTGTGCCATCATTGCGGAAGTCAAGGACGACAGAATACAGATTGTGGGACACGGCATCGCCAAATCCCAGGGTGTCAAAAAGGGTGTCATCACCAATATCGAACTCGCCTCCAAATCGATCAAAAAAGCGATCAATGATGCCAAGCGTATATCTGGAAGCAATGTCACGACGGCTACCATCTCCATCTCCAACGCCTATGCAAAAAGTCTCAACGCAACCGGTATTGTCAATATCACACAGAGAGATATCTCGATCAAAGAGATCGACAGAGTAATTCGAAACGCGCTCTACAACGCCAATGTACCGACTGAATATGATGTCATTCATGTTCTCCCCTACAACTTCAAGGTAGATGACCAGGACTTTATCGAAGACCCCTATGGTATGAATGCCAGTCGGATGGAAGTCGATGTCAACATCATCATGACACAAAAGTCGAGTCTCAGCAATCTCATCAAGGCTGTACGCTCAGCCGGTATCGATATCGAAGGGATCGTACTCAACGGATACGCTGCCGCTATCGCGACGATGGGCGAAGATGAAAAAGAGCTGGGTGTCGCCGTGATCGATATGGGCGGACAGACAAGCAATCTCATCATCCATACCGGAAATTCGATCCGATATAACGACTACCTGAGCGTCGGCTCCAACCATATCACCAATGACCTCTCCATGGCACTGCACACACCGCTTCAGATTGCCGAAGGTGTCAAGAAACGCTATGGCAACCTGATCAACAACAGTGCAGACGTTATCGAGCTTCCCGTCATCGGTGACGAAGAGAACAAAAATGAAGTCTCACTGGAGATTGTCCACTCTGTCATTCTGGCCAGAGTAGAAGAGGCATTGATGCTTCTGGCGAAATCGATCGATAAAAGCCTGCTCAAAGAGCAGATCGGTTCAGGCGTGATCCTGACGGGCGGTATGACGAAGCTCAAAGGGATCCGTGAACTGGCACAGGCGATTTTCGACGGAATGCCGGTACGCATCGCGCAGCCGGAAGACAAGGATATCGGTGGACTCTTCGATGAGTTGAAAGATCCTGCTTTTTCGACGGTCATTGGACTGCTCCTCTATGCAGCGGGGAAGCATACTGAGTATGAGATCAATATCAATAATGAACTTCTGCACTCCAAGCATACACAGACGGATGATCTTGCAGAGATTCAAAAGATAGACAGGCTCAAGAGCAATAAGAAGACCAACCTTGGTGACATAGAACTCGAGGAGACGATCAAAGCAGCCAAAACCAAGCGCGACAAAGATGATGGCAAACGCAAAGAGAAGACGGACAACACGGTGAAATCAGAAAATGAAGAATTTATTTTTGAAGATTTGCCAACCGATCCGTCAGAAGGCGTCAATCCAATCAAAAAACTTGCCAACTGGGCAAGACAGTTATTTTAATTTATACAGAGGGGGAGAAAATGGAAGAGTTCGGTGATTTTGAGATAGAGGTAATAGAGACGACGGCCACGTCCAACGGTGCAAAGATCAAGGCGATCGGTGTAGGCGGCGGAGGCGGAAATATGATCAACCACATGATCAATGAGGGGATACATAATATCGATCTGATCGTAGCCAATACCGATGCACAGGCGCTTCAGACTTCGATTGCACCTTTCAAGATGCAGTTGGGTATGAATGCGACACGCGGTCTGGGTGCGGGAATGGTCCCTGAGAAAGGACGCGAGGCGGCACTGGAGAGTTTCGAAGATATCAAGTCGATGCTCGAAGGTTCTGATATCGTTTTCATCTCTGCCGGTCTGGGCGGCGGTACAGGTACAGGTGCGGCACCGATCATCGCACAGGCAGCCAAAGAGGTTGGCGCATTGACGGTTACCATCGTTACAAGCCCTTTCAAATTTGAAGGTCGCAAGCGAACCAAACTGGCAAAAGAAGGCCTTGAGGAACTCAAAAGAGAGAGTGACTGTATCATCGTCGTCCCCAATGAGAAGCTTCTTGCGGTCGTCGAGAAGAATCTCGGGATCAAAGAGAGTTTCAAGCTCGTCGACGATATCCTATCTCAAGCAGTCGGTGGGATTTCCAATGTCATTCTTTCACACGGCGAAAATGATATCAACCTCGACTTTGCCGATGTCAAAACCATTATGAGTCATAGAGGCCTTGCATTGATGGGTGTCGGATACAGTGCCGGTACCAACGCTGCCTACGATGCCACCAAGGCAGCGATCGAATCTCCTCTGCTGGACAATATCTCCATCGAAGGTGCGATGGGTGTACTGGTACACTTCCATATCCATCCAGACTATCCGATCCTTGAGATCTCAGAAGCGATGAATATCGTAGAAGAGCATGCCGACGAGGATGCCAATGTGATCTTCGGTACCACAACCAATCCGGATATGGATATCGAAGAGGTCAAGATCACGATCATTGCGACGGGTTTCGATGACAAGAACTCATCACTTGCCCCTACACCCGAAAACAAACCCAACAGCACCACCACTCTGCTGAATACAGCAGGCGGAAGAACGACAGTCAGCCCGATACCTCCACAGGCGGCCAGAAGAAGAATTGTAGGCGGTGACTATGGTGACCACGAGGATATCCTCGATGTCCCAACCTTCCTTAGAAAACAGATGGATTAGGGATCTCCCCCCTCTCTCCATCCCCCCTGCTTTTCCCCTCGAATTAATCTTTTTTCGATATGATAAATCCTCAATCTTTCTCTATGATACCAATACAATAAAGGAATCGCAATGAAATACCTCAAAAAACTTTCGGATTATGCTGTAGCCGGTGGTGTCGGCGCCATGCTCGTCGCCGGCCTCTCCGGTTGCCAGCAAAAGAGTGACGAAGGTGCTTACCAGGGAGAAGCCAAGCCAAAAGGCGCCTTTGTCATCATCGAAGAGACGGCTCCGGGGAAGTACAAGATCAAAGACGAATTTCCTGCAGACGAAACCCGTATCGTACTGAAAAAACTCGACGGGACAGAAAAGGTCCTCACCAAAGAGGAGATGGATGCGCTCGTGAAGGAGGAGGCTGCCAAAATCGACAACGGTACCTCCGAACTCACACAGCCCAATGCGGAAGTGACTTCCCAAAACGGCGGAATGAGTCTGGGTTCTGCAATCCTCGCCAGTGCCGCCGGTGCCATCATCGGTTCCTGGATCGGAAGCAAACTTTTTGGTAATTCCAACTACCAGAATAATCGAAAAGCGGGCTACAAAAACCCCTCCACCTACTCCAGAAGCACCAAAAGCTTCAATAAACCCCGCAAATCGACTGCCAAAAGTGGCAGGAGCGGTTTCTTTGGGAAAAAATCAAGCGCTTCATCAAAACGCAGCTCTTTTGGCGGCTAAGTGATGATACAGCTGCGAAAAACTGAGGCACTCGACCCGGCCTACCTGGAAAAACTGGGCTTCGTCTGGCATACAGACAGTGACGAAACCCCCTATATCTCCGATCAACTCGTCATACTCAGTGAAGCGGAAGCGGAAGCCTATTATGAGGCAGGGAACGAACTCTATGATATGTTCGTCGAAGCGGGCGATTATGTGATCGAAAACAACCTCTTCCATGAGATCGGTATCCCCTTCAATCTCATCGACCTGATCAAAGAGTCCTGGGAGAACGATGTACACTGGCATCTCTATGGCCGCTTCGATCTGGCAGGCGGTATCGACGGCAAACCGATCAAACTCCTGGAGTTCAATGCCGATACCCCTACGGCTGTCTTCGAGACTGCCATTGTGCAGTGGGCGATCCTCAAGCAGAATAGCCTTGAGGAGGAGAGTCAATTCAATGCCCTCTATGAAGCACTGGTTGAAAACTTCAAACGCCTGGTTACGCTCGAAGAGAGTGTCGAAGCTTTTGAAGAACGATATGAGGGATGGAAATTTCTTTTCACTTCCATCAAAGACAATGCCGAAGAGGAGAATACCGTCAGACTACTGCAGCATATTGCGGAAGAGGCCGGATATGTGACAGAGTTTGCCTACATCGATGAAATAGAGTTCAGCGAAGAGGACGGTATCGTCTATGGGGGAGAAACGTATGAGCTCTGGTTCAAACTCATCCCATGGGAGGATATCGCCCTCGAAGAGTCTGACCTGGCGATGCTGCTCAAGAGTATTATCCTCAACCAGAAGGCGATTATCTTCAATCCCGCCTATACGCTGATGTTCCAGAGCAAGGCGATGCTGAAAATCCTCTGGGACCTCTACCCCGATCATCCGCTTCTGCTCAAAAGCGCTTTTGAGCCCCTTGCAGGAAAAAAGCAGGTCGCCAAACCGATCTTTGGGCGTGAAGGGGAGAGTGTCACTATCCTCAATGCAGATGGCAGCACCGCTGCTGCCATCGAAGGGGATTATGGCAATCACAAGATGGTCTATCAAGCCTACACCGACCTCCCCAGGGACAGTGAAGGCGCACGCTACCAGGCCGGTCTCTTCTTTGCTTATGAATCGTGCGCCGTCGGCTTCCGTAAAGGTGGCCTGATTCTCGACAATATGTCAAAGTTCGTAGGGCATATCGTCAGATAAACAAAGGGGGTTGCGCCGACCGTCCTTTCTACTCATCTCTTCTTTTTCAGACATTTTTAAAAATCTTTATTTATCAATTATTTTGTACCGTTTTCAACGAATGGAAAAAAATTATTTATTTTTAATTGCTTATAGTTTATATAATTTTATTTTATTAATCATTCATTAATCCTCTGTTCACCCGCTATTCACTTAATTAGTATAATATTAAATAATTTAAAAGATAAGGAGAGTGTGTGAAAAGATTTGCTTTGCCCCTGAGTGGGATCCTATTAATGGTTCTAATGTTGGGTTGCGGTACGGAAGGAAGCAATAGCAATAGTAACAGTAATAGCAACGACAAGAAGAACGTGAATCCTGCTCCAAATCCAGGCGGCGAAGTCACAAAGGCTTTTTTTGGAGACAAAGCCAATAATCAGGTAGTCGTCGTGGACGTTGAAAATATGAAACTGGTGACACAGGTACCTACCGGGCACCTGATAACCTATACAGCCGACAAAGTGACAGGTCGACCAAAAGTATATGTAGTCAATCGCGGCAGCAACGCTATGGATGTACAGGATGTCAACAGCTATCAAATTATCAAAACCATACCGCTTGATCACTTCCCGAGAAGTGCGGAGCAGATGAATACAACCTTGCAGCTGAACGAAACATCGGGTATGGACAAAGCGATGGCAAGTATTATTGACTACAATACCGATGAAGTAGTGGCGGTTGTAGGCACGAACCAGAAGGTCGACAAAAACAACAATCCAAATTTTGGCGGCTCACATGCAACCGGCCACCCTTTCTGGCTGGATGCCAATCACTTTGCACTGCTGGATCGATACAAAAGAAAAGTGATCACCTATTATGTTCAGAAGGATGTCAATGGTGAATGGGCGGTGGCCAAATTGAATGAAATAGCTACCACAAGCTCCATCCACCAGATTGTTCCGAGAAAAGGTGATTATTTTGGCGACCCCAACCTCTTTTATGGAACAGCGGAGGGAGCACCAGGCATCTATCCCTCTATTATAGAGTTCAGACTTATCCCCGGACAGGGTTTGGTGAAGTCAAGAGAACTCCAACTCAAGAAGGATGGTGTAGATCTCAACAGTATGTGGTTGCATCATGGAGATTTTCATCCTTCACAGTCACTTCTCTATGTCGGATCAGGTGATGGCACTCTATTTATAATCAACTACGCGACGATGACGATTGAGAAGACCATCCAGGCAGGTAAAGGTGCTGGTCATACTGTAATGATACCGCAAAAGAATCTGGCTATTGTTATCAACCACAAGGATGTCTTCGTGACCGTTGTCAACCTCGCAACAAATAGTAAAATTGCCGATGTCAAAGTAAGTGATCATAATGAGTGGGTAGGAAGCAAAACCATTCAAGCACATCCAAAATACCATTTTTCCGCAAATGGAAAATACTTTTATGCTTTTCTTACCGAAGAGGGCAGAATGTATAAAATGGATCTGGACACTTTAACGGTTGCAGGTAGCGTAGAGACCGGAGGAAAACCTGCACAGGGGTCATTCGTCAAATATTAAATCACGATTTCCAAACGATCTGCCCCAATCACAGATTGGGGCTTGGCACTATAGAAAATTTTCCCAGACTGACTATGAAGAGCTCCTTCATCTTCCAAACGACTTGAAAAAAATAGCTATTCCGGCTACTTCTTCTTGGGCATCTTCATTACCACAATGAAGACAACAACGATGACAACATAGAGGATATAGGTCGTAATATCGTCACTCTGCGGCATTATTTTAACTCCATAATTGTCTCTGCAGCAGCAACACTACCGCCTCTCTTCACTATCTCTTTGAAGCTTCCTGTCTCACTGACAATAACCGGAGTAACGATCTCCTTCCCCAGAGATTTGATCCGCTCCAGATCTGCCTCCACGACAGGATCTCCAGCCTGAAGCGTGTCGCCCTCTTTGGCCAGTGCCTTGAATCCGTCTCCCTTGAGATCTACGGTATCCAGACCGATATGCACCATCACTTCGACACCGCTGTCATGCCTGACAATATAGGCATGGTGTGTCTCGAACAGTTTACTCAGTTTACCGCTTATGGGTGCCCCGAATATACCCTCTTCTGGAATGACAGCGACTCCGTCACCCACCATCTTCTGCGAAAAAACCTCATCATTGACCGATTCGAGACCGATGCACTCCCCAGTCACAGGAGAAGCAATCTCCAATTTTTTAGCCTTAAACAATCCAAACATATTTTATCCTTTTTCTCCGGGTATTATACAAAAAATTGATGGATTCAACACTTCCACTCTCCATTGATATATACAGACTGGATATTCACATCCTCGTCAAAAATCACAATGTCAGCATCCTTTCCCCTCTCCAGGGATCCGCAGGTGAGGCCAAGTCTTTTTGCCGGGAGTGTCGTTGCAGCGTAAACGGCTTCGGCCAGTGTCGCCTCTGTATGCTTGCAGTAGTGGCGTACCGCCTCATTGAGCTTCAAAACACTCCCGGCCAGGACGCCATCATCGAGTTCTGCCCTGCCCTCACTCACTGTGACTCTCTGGCCCCCGAGATCATAGATGCCACTCTTCATGCATCCTGCCCGCATCGCATCGGTGATCAGGATTACCCTCTCCCCCATCACCCTCTCGACCGTACCGAGTACCGAAGGGTGGGTATGAATCAGATCGGCAATAATATCTGCCGTCACATCACTGTCAAAAACTGCCCCCACGATCCCAGGCTTTCGGTGATGCCAGGGCGGCATCGCATTGAACAGATGGGTCGCATGCGAAACACCCCAGCCGAAACTCTTCAGTGTACCCTCATAATCCATATCACTGTGACCGATACTCAGGAGAATATGCGGATAAACCTCTGTCATCGTTTCGATAAACGCCCGGGCACCTTTCATCTCCGGTGCTATCGTAATCACGCGTACCAGATCGAGCCAGGGCTCCAGCCAGTCGAAAGTCGGCTCTTGAATATGGCTGCTGTCCTGTGCTCCGCTTCGTGAAGGATTGATGAAGGGCCCCTCCAGGTGAACACCCACGATTTTTGCCCCACTCACTTTCGGCCCATAGTTTCGAACTGTCTCGAGTGCTTCGATGATGGCAGGCTCCGCCATCGTCATCGTCGTTGCCACAAATGAAGTCGTACCTGTCTGCAACAGTGTCCTGGAGATCGTTTCCAGCGCTTCAGCTGTCGCATCCATCACATCGGAACCACCGCTGCCATGAAGATGTATATCGACAAAACCTGCACTGACATAATGGCCCTTTGCATCGATGACTTCACACTCCGGCCCTGGCTTCTCTCTGCTGATTCCCCTGATCTTTTCATCGAAAAAAAGGATAGAACCCTCGATCATCTTTTTTCCGTCGATAATTTTTCCGTTGACAACTGCTTTCATATCCATATTATAGCTTGAAGTTTATCGATACTTAATGGCTTTCCGATAGAATACGGCAAATTTCAGACCCCAAGGATAAATGATGAAAAAAATTCTACTCACCCTACTTGTATTGCTTATCGTCGCAACCGGCGCACTCTTCCTGCTCAACGGCAAAGATACCTACGATGCCGACAAATACTCTGCAAGTGCCAGCGACGGACTCAAACAGGGCTCGAAGATCAACTTCACCCTGCCTGATCAGTTCGATAAATCCCATACACTCAGCAACGATACCCAAAAGCTCATTCTGGTCTTCGCGAAGGCCACCGGACACACTGTCAAAGAGTTCCTCAAAGAACAGCCTGCCGATTACCTCCAGAAACATCACGCACTCTTCATAGCCGATATCAGCCCGATGCCGGTCATCATCCGCAACACTTTTGCCCTCCCCGATCTCAAAAAGCAGCACTACAGTGTCCTGTTGATCTACGACAAAAAGAT
>JAOZOG010000258.1 GCA_029933395.1 Sulfurovaceae bacterium
ATCATTTAAATAGTTTACATCTATTGATCTTTGAGTTGTAACATCCTGCCAGGCTTGTCCATACCCGATACCACCACCAGGGATTGTTCTATATACTCCGTCATCAGACAAATATCTATCTCCGGAACCAGTCGCGTCGGGGTAGACTCCATTGACTGTCGTATTCGTGAACGTTTCACTGTCTCTTCCTGCTTTCTCGTCGAGCTGCCGTTTCGTTACGGCATCCGTATCGTCCGTGCCATCTGCGATATTCTTGATCTGCTGACCGCCTCCGGCAAAAGGTGCCGTGATGGCATTGGTTCCATCGACAAGATAATAGAGCCCTGCATCGACATCATTGTCGATCAGGTCGAATCCGCCTGTCGAATTGATAATCATATAGTCGCCATTCGTAGCCGTCTGTCCTGCCAGGTCTCCGCCGGTAAACGTATAGTCAGCCGTCAAACCATTCACGATCCAGTATGCACCGGTACCGGTTCCTGTCGTATCCGGATACTCGGAACCAGCCTGGGGCATAAACGTAGACTGATAGTCCGTCGATCCGATATCGAGCATCGTATTCGAAATCTTGCCGGTACCTCCAAGAACGATCGGCTTTCCTGCATCCGGAGCTCCGGTCGAATTCGCGATGAATTCGTTCTTGTCGTATGTGTTGAGCTTCTGCTCTTCCGCCTTCTTCGCCCAGTGATATGCACTGTAGCCGTTGGTTCCGTCCGAACAGTTGATAACGGAATCTTCCGGAGCGTTCGCGAAGTTCTTCGCACAATCCGACCATTCCTTCGATCCGAGTATCTCATCGATATTCGGGATGATGACATCGATGATCTGTTGAATGTCGTAATCTTCGAATACCTGTCTGATGCCATCCGGCATTTCACCTATCTTCTTGTCGATATATTCCTGCAGTCTGTCGAACAGGTCGTTCTGGTTTATCAAAGCCATTTACATTCCTTTCTGTTTTATTAAGGCCATCGCTTGATTCTGGCTCTGTCGGGGATCGAATAGGTGACGGTCGGAAACTGATCCGACAGCTCCTCTTTCTTCTTCCAGTATCTTTGGTAGTAGAGATTCGCCACCTGGCTGTCCGTAGGAGCCTGAAACGTATTCGCGATGTAGTATTTGCATCCTTCGATGATCGTCGACATAATGATCGCCAAATCCTCCTGGAGCAGTTCGTCGATATCCGGAACCACGCTTGCCGTGAAGGACTTCATCACACCGTCCTCCTGTGCCAGCCATTGCTCGTCGTAGACGAAATACTGACTGTTTCCATGCTCTCTGAACATATCCATGATGCTCACACCGTAGGCATCGTAGATATCCAGAAGGCCGATGAACAGCGTATTGCACTCCGTAGGCAGCACCAACGCGCCTGGTTCCTCTCCGCTATCCCTGCAGTCGTTCTCGTCGAATTCCGTCTTCATGATTTCGGGAGACGGCCATTCCGTATCGGTGTTCAGATTCATCCAGTCGATGATGTCGTCCTGATTGAAGGAACCAATCGTCACACCCGACAGCTCTCTTTCGACCTGTTCGTTCATCCGTGCCAGATTCCTGAAGTCATAAACCTGAATATCCTCGTGGATCGTGAAACCGTAGATTTTCTTGAAGATTCTCGTCTGGTTCGCAATATCCTCGATGACCTGCAGAATGACCTGATCCAGTTCGTCGTCCTGCACGAATACATCCTTGATATGGAACCTGACTTTGTCCCTGATGGTGTCGATATTCGCCATATCCATCCTTTCTGGAAAATTATATCTTAAAACACATACGGATTGACATACGCTTCCGATTCGAGAAGCTCGCTTTCCGCAACCGGCTGTGCCGCAACGATGGAGATGAGCGTCAGCATAGCGAGAGAATCCACAACGTCGTCATGTCGTGCTCTCACCTTCTCCCCGGTCGTCATACTCATCTCGTGATGAAGCTCTTTGACGAACTCTTCGGCATAATCCTCCGGGAACCAGAGCTTGCCCATTTCCACGATAGGCTGAAGCGCCTTGATGACGGATATCTTGTGCATCGTGCTGGTTCTCTTGACCATTTCGAGGTTGAAGAAGATGCCTCTTCGCACCATTTCGTTCTGGAGTATCTGTCCCATCGCCATCTGGAACGCGACATTCTCGAATACGACGGCATAGGGGCGATACCGCTTGACGGCCATAAAGACCTTGTCGACCGTATCGTTCACGCCCCAGCGTCCGTATTCGCCGTCCACGATGAACCAGTCGCCGGTCTGTGGTTCCACTCCGACGACACAGATACTCGTATAGTCCGCATACTCCTTCTCGCTGATCGCCAGGTCGCACATGATGTAGTAGGTCAGGGAACCAAGCTTGTCCCGCATATCCCTGACGTTGTATTTGTTGATCTTGTCCATATTGAAGACCAGGCCTTCCGACGGTGCGATCTCCAGCATATGCTCCTGATACCACAATGTCGTCTTGCCCTGTCCTTCATACAGGCCGAACGATTCACGGATGTATTCGTATGTAAAACGATCCGGCCATGCCGACAGAAGCTCTTCTTCCGGGCACGGAAACTTCTCCGCGATAGGAAGCTGAATACATTTCCATTCATCCGATTCCAGCGCATTGACGAGAAGGGAATCCTCGTGAAGCGGTGTGCCGATCATGATGAATTCATACCGATTCGGGTTGATGGACGGAACCACTGCACTGTAGAACCACTTCTTGAGCTTGTCTCTCAAATCTTTCGTAGCGATCGTTTTCTCCGATTCCACGTCATCGAGAATGATAATGTTCGGACGGAAACCTCCGATCCTGGTTCCCCGCATTCCCTGTCCGGAACCACGGCCTTTGATGAAGAGCTTGCGTTTCTTTTCCTTGTGGTACAGGTAGAGAGTCGGATCGTCTCCCAGTCTCAGCTTGTCGACATGAAGAACGCGTTCCAACTCCGGTGTCTCGTCTATCAGCATCGCCATCTGTTCGATGTTCGTAGCCACATTGCCGACGGACTCCATAATGTAGAGAATGTAGTCGATCTCTCCAAGTCCCGGCTTGTAGCCTTTCCACGCCCAATAGAGCACCGAATAGATGCCGACCAGTGTTGACTTCGAGAGACCCCTGGAGCACTCCACGAGCTTGAAACGGCCACGTCTGTTGATATGGTCGATCATCTGGAAGTGTGCAGGGGCAGGCTTGTTTTCTTCTTTGAACAAAGCCATCTGCCATAGAAAGAAGGAAAC
>JAOZOG010000259.1 GCA_029933395.1 Sulfurovaceae bacterium
CACCCATTCGGCAATCATGGGCACGTATTCGGACATGGTGCGCCGCTTGCGATGATATTTCAACGCTTCCGCATTGTAGCGTTCCGCTTCGGCCAGATTGTTGAACACGTACTCACGCCCCGGCTGGTATACGTGATTCATCAAATTCAAGGCCCATCGCAAAAACTCGAAGCGCTCCCAGTAGTCCTTGCCGTAATACGCCAGTTGAAACAGGTCGTATTTCGACACGCTCACGCCATATGCGTCGAACTCGGCTTCGCTGAAACCGTCCACGACGATACGATTGACGGAGTAGCGCAGACGCGCCGTCACACGATTGTCGCGGGCGAGTTCATGAAACATTTTGTGGTATTTCGCCAATGTGACGATCACGACGTTACGATTTTCCCAATCGTACACGCCCCCGACCTTTTCGCTCAATTGGTGATAGCGCTCGACGCTACCGTCTGCCAGGTGCCGTTCCACACTTTTATAGAAACGTGCGTCGCCGCCTATCTTTTTCTCCAGTTCCTCACCGCGAACGGTGTCCCTCACCAGAATGAGTGTGCGTCCCGAATCCGGTATGCCACGAAAATCCCAATCGAACAGGGGCAGGTACGCACGGGTGTTGTAAGACTCGAAAAATTCATCCAGGTCCATTTCGATACGCTCTTCCGCATCCACAGCTTTTTTCTTCTTCTTCGACTTTTTCTTCTTCGACTTCGACTTCGACTTCGACTTTTTCTTCTTTTCCACCTCGTATACGGTATTGATACCGTGTGCATAATCCACGAACACGCGTTTCTTCGGGTACCATGCCATCGAATCGTCATATGAGCCGTCCATCGCCTGAAAACGTGTGCCATGACCCATTTTTATGGCTTGCAGCACCGTGACCTTTTCACCGTCGGCGGTATGTAACACATCGTCCATCCGCAGGATGCGTTGCTCGATCACACGATGATGATATTCACGAAATTCCGCTTTCGTCATGCCGAGTTTTTTCGACTGACGTTTCTCGAAAGTGCGCCGCACCCGTTCCTCTTCGTCCGAATCGTAAGCGCGTTGCCATATGACCCTGGACGAATCGAACACAACACCCCGCAATTTCGAGGCTTTTTCGACACCTTCATCGTCCCCGAACACCCACATGCGGGCGTCGGGATGTTCGAACATGACACGGTTCGGTTCGTACACTGCTTCGTCGAACACGCGATTGCGACGCAGCGGTACGCCGGCACTGTTGAGACCTATGTAAAAGTCGTGCTCATAATCCAGACGGCTCAAAAGATAATTCTTGAAACGACGCAGACTCACTTTCTTGTCGAATACCACATAGACGTGCCATTTCCATCCAATACCCTTCGTGACGGCCGACCACGATTGACGAATGATGAAATTCTTGAAGCCGAGTCGTTTGCGCACCCATTTGCGCACTTTTTTCATGGAAGTCATGGGAGGTTCGACGCGCCCTTCCAGCACGCTCGACAACTCGATGTCTATGACATGGACGCGCGAAGCCGTTTCGAAGTTTTCCGACACGCGGCGAAAACGTTTACCGAAAGAGCCACGGACCCCCGCGCCGCCCTTGACGTTGCAGCACGTAAGAACCTCGACATTTTTCAGCACATCGGCCAGTGCATGCACATCGGAAGGCTCGACACATTCGAACCTGGTGCGAAACAGATGCCTCGCGTCTTTTCCGGTGTCTTTCGCCCCGTACAGTGTCATTCACTCACACCAGTACGAAAATCTTCTTGCGGGCACGTGACGCGGCGGTGTACAGCATTTTATGCGACATCGATTCGTCCCCGTAAATATACACGTGATTGAAACCGGCACCCTGAGCCTTGTGTACCGTCAGGGCTATCGTAGGAGTCAGGAGCGCCACGGTTTGTTGAAACCCTATGATACGACTCCATATGTAATTGAATTCCGCGATCATACCTGATGAATCGCGCAGATCGAGAATGTCTTTCGTTTTACGGAACGCCGATTTTTTATATTTCAGATTCAAACGTTTACACGCTTCTTTTTTCACTTCCTCGAAACGTTCCCATAAACTTTCGGCACATTCGTAATACTCGTCACGCGATGTAAAAGCCTCGATGAAAGGATATTCCACACCGGACAATCTCACTCTCGAAACGCCCCATTCTTCGAAATTGGAAACGCGCGGCATATATAGACCATAGGGGTATGCACTCCATTCCCATCGCTCATACGGAACGTCCCAGGCCTCTATCTCGAAAAAGGCGCCGTTGGTGATGTCGGTATAGTAGCAAACATCGTCGATACATTTACGCAGATTCTTGTGGTTGCGCCAGTATTTGAAATCCACTTCGTCACGACGTTCGTTGAAACGGTCCACATCCTCGTTACGATAGCATAATATGATCTTGTCGGTCTCTTCGTCTTTTACGAAATCCGACCATTCGACCTCTTCGATCTCCGGCGGCAGTTCGGCGCGCTCACGGACGTAAGAGACCTGTTCGCTTAACCGTTCGCACTCGCTTCGCAGGTTTTTTGTCAGTTCGAAACGCTTGTATTTTTTCTCCTTGACCGGTTTACCCCCAACGGGCGGCAGCTGCATCAAGTCACCCACCAGCAGAATCGGTCCCTCATGATACTTTTCGATGACCTTCTGCATCTGCCGCGTCAACATGGAATACTCGTCAACGATCAGCAAGCCGTCGGTGCGATTAGGGTCGAATTCGGTTTCGGCGCTCTCTTCGGCTTCTTTGAACGACCGTGACGCCTGATTGAGCGACATGCTCATTTTCAAAAAGGAATGGATCGTTCTGGCTCCGGCACCCAACAAGGTTTTCGCCGCGTGTGTGGTCGCGGTGAGATGCACTTCTCCGGGATAGGAATTTACGATATACTTCACGAGGTGTGTTTTTCCACTACCACCAGGCCCGGCGAGAATCATCTTGTCGTGCCGCCCGCTTAAAATCTCATCCGCTATTTTCCGCTGATCTTCCGTAAGTTTCATTTCGGCGTTTCCGTCAAACGTTGTTCTATGCCGAGATTTTCTTTGAACCATATTGCCACATTGTCACGGCGCAATTCGTTAACCAGTAGGCGAATATGATCGAACGGTGGTATGTATGCCGGTGTTTTTTGCGTTTTACTCGCACCTCCGATAACCACCCAGTCGATGTCACTCCAATCTTCGATTACACCACTCATATCTTCAAACATCGGTTCAAAACTTATCCACACGA
>JAOZOG010000260.1 GCA_029933395.1 Sulfurovaceae bacterium
CTTTGGAAAAAGTTTTGAAAAAAAACTCGTCATAGATAAAAATTCCTGTCGATATATTATTTATAAAATATAGATTTTACCAATATATCGTCAAATCGACATTTCTGTCAAGGTGACGGAAAAGTGACACTATGCCACTATGGATCGAATGATCTCATACATTCGGCCGGCCAGTCGTTTTCTGTCGAAATCGTGTGCCAGCATTTCACACCCCTGCTGTGCCTTTTCGTAAGCGGAGGCATTGTTTTTCAGGGTGTAGAGTTTGTCGATGAAGTCGGCTTCGTTCTCCGGCTCGAAGCAGAGACCCGCACCATATTGTTCCAGAATCTCCTGTGCCTGTCCCTCCACACCGAGCAGGGTCGGCTTGCGCATGGCGGATGCCTCGAAGATTTTGGAAGGGATGACCGTTTTGAACGTGTCGGATTTTTTCAATGGTGCAAGGGAGAGGTCCACAATGGAAAGATAGCGGGGCACCTCTTCTTTGGAAATCGGGTCGAGGAAGGTAACGTTTTTCAGCTCCATTTTGCGTGCCGAAGAGACGATGGTCTCCTTCATGGCACCATCCCCGATGAAAAGGAAGTGAATATCGGGGTCTTCCTGGATTTTCTCGAGACTTTTGACGATAAAATCGAGGCTGTGGGCCATACCGTGAGTACCGATGTAACCAACGACAAATTTGCCCTCAAGCCCCAGCTTTTTTACAAGTTCCGGATCTTTCTCGCGAGGGTAGAAAAGCTCCATATTGGAGCCGTTGGTTACGACTTCGATCTTTTCGGCCGGAATACCCCGAGTGATCAGGTTTTTTTTGAAGGCATCGGTCACCGCGACCACTCTGTCGCAGCTTCGGTAAAGTCCAAGTTCTACTTTTTCCAAAAACTCTATCGCCGCTCCCTGTTTCATGGCACCGACCGTTTTGATCGACTCGGGCCAGAGGTCGCGCAGCTCGAAGATCCACGGTGTACCTTTCACTTTGGAGAGTCCCCATGCGGTCCACGTGGTGAAAAACTGCGGCGACGTGGCGATAATGATGTCGCTTTTTCGAAACAATCCCGCCCAGAAAGCCGAATGGGCGAAACTGACATAATCGAGCACCCGTTTGGCGAATCCTTTGTTGGCGGTAATGTAGCTCCAAACCCGTATCACTTCGATGCCGTCGATCGTTTCGGTCTGATAAAGCCTGTTTCTGTAACCTTCATAAACTTTGCCGTGGGGAAAGTTGGGGGCACAGGTGACGACGGTGATCTCGGCACCCCGTTTGATCCATTCGCGGCAGTGTTCGTAGGTACGGGTGGCGGGTGCATTGACCTCCGGCGGGAAGTTGTCGGTGATGAAAAGAATGCGGATATTCTCTTTTTTGCTCATAAAACGATCTCAACCTTCATGGATTTTTCAAAATGTAATAGTGCCACTTTCGCTCTCATGCGTCTGTTGAATTGCGGTGCGTACTCATAATCGGCTATTTCGATGGAGGCGTTATCTGCCTGAATGATGATTGTGCCACACTGGATCATGTTTTTTTCGATGGTGACGTCGACTTCGGGATGGAAATGGAGCCGTGCCGCACACTCCAACGGTTTGGTGGATTCGACCCGATCGGCAATGATGATTTTGTTGTCGTCACATTCGAATTGTCGGTAGTGCTTTGCCCCAAACCGTTCCAAATAACCGTCATGCCATGCTTTGATGGAATCGTCACTTTCGACAAGATCGTGCACATTGGCCCTCCGTGCCACACGGAAGCCGCCCCACACTTCGCTTTGATCGGTGTGCTCCACTTCCACCGTGTTGTGGGCGGCGGTTCCGCGTTCGATCCGGCGTCGTTCGTTCGTTTCGTAAGTGGAGGTACCTGTGTCGACGATCAGCGGTTTGCCATCCACCCGCAGTTCGAACGAGAAGGTATCCGCATGGGCATGACCCGGAATATAATCGGGGCCGATCTTTCCAACGTCCATGACCAGTTCGTATCGGTCTGTTTTTTTGATGCGGTAGCCCGATTCGCCCAAAGGCAGCTTCTCGGTTTCAATGCCCAGGCGCGAGGCGTAATCGAAAAGCTCCGGGCCCGTCGGGGCGATCTTTTCGGCACTGTCGTTGAGCAGAGGGATCGAGCCGTCGCGGTAGGATATGTTTTTAAGCCATCCAAGCATACGGCCGGCTTTGTCGCCTAAAAGTTCTGAAAGGCCGTCGTTTCGGAATGGGTTGTTCTGGAGCAGATTGATACAGTCCAAAACACGATAGAGCATGATCTGGTGATACATCGGGCTCAGTTCGAAATGGGCGCCGTCTTCCAAAATCTGCTCTTCAAGTTCCGCTTCCAGAATTTCGCGGGCTTTGGCATACAGTGTATCATCCTTGAAATAGCAGGCACCGAAAAGCAGAGAAAACCCGTTTTCGAGCAGGTGATTGCCCAGCAGGTGATATTCGAGGTTGTCCATCAGGATGGCGTACTGGGCGCGTAGGTTTGCATCGATCTTATCATCGCGTATTGCGTGGCTGCCGAGAAACTTGATCCAGTTGATGCCCCGCAAAGCAATGGGAAAAGGCTCCAGACCGTCTTTGAGCCCCCTCATCGATTCCATGTAATCTTCGATGAGTTTCAGCCCTTCCTCTTTCGTCATACCCGGCTGGTTGAGAAAATCGAAGTAGTTGAGGTTGTAGGTCCAGAGCTTTCCGTAGCCGGAAAAGTTCCAGTCGATCCTCTCCTCAAACGTTTTGGAGAGATTGAGAAACGTGAAAGTGCCATTCTCATAACAGGGATAGGCGTCGATACCGTTTTCCCATACAAGAGGGATCCCCCGGGCAGGAATTTCCAACGGATAGGAAAAACGGGTCAGTTTTCTCACTTTCCTGCGCAGCGCATACCATAGCCGATAGCGGATCTGTCTGGGGTTGAGGTACTTGACTGTATGATAGAGCCGCATGGCTTTCGCTATGCGGCCTGTGCGGTGATGGTCGCCCATTTATGAAAGTTCCACTGCCTTTTTGCTTTTCAGAGACTCGAGTATTTTGAATGTAGTCAACGTGGTGTTGTAGAGACTCTCGAACGGGATGGCAGGCTTGCCGCTCTTGATGGCGTTGCGGAAGGCTTCGAACTCGGCGACGAACCCTTTGTCCTGGTTGGCGCTTTTGGTGCGCTCTTTTTTGCCGCCTTTGTAGATGACCAGTTCCCGAAAATCGTTCATCTGCATCGCCACGCCGTTGGA
>JAOZOG010000049.1 GCA_029933395.1 Sulfurovaceae bacterium
ATAAATTGTTGGTGTTGTGAGGGCACAACACCCTACGGCAAACGATATATATTGTAACCCAGTAGGGTGTTGTCCCCCGACAACACCAAAATGTCCGGCACAAAAACCCATTGACTCGCAGGGGAATGATTTTCCTAAAGTATCTTAACCTCTTCCTGTAGCTCGACTCCAAACGATTCAAACACTCTCTCCTTCGCCAGATCCAAAAGATATTTTGCCTCCTCGAAGTTCCCCTTGCCCAGATTGACAAGAAAATTGGCATGTACTTCGCTCCAGGCCATCCCTCCTTCTCTTCTGCCTTTGAGTCCGACTGCTTCGATCAACCGTCCGGCATAGTCATTGGGTGGATTTTTGAATGCCGAGCCGGCACTTGCCTCTTTGGGTTGATTGCTCCTTAATGCAGTCAATTCCAGCAACAGTTCCGGATCAAACCCCTCTTTGATTTCAAACCGTGCGGCCGTGACGATGCCAGGCAGATGGGCAAAACGGTATCCGTGTTCGATCTCGTTGGCAGGGATCCAGTGAGCATCGATTTCGACACTATGCAGGATATTGAGGATCTCATAGGATTTTACACCCGCATTCATCGCCAGCATGCCGCCCACAGTTCCCGGAAGTTTGGCGAAAAACTCGAAACCTGCCAGATTATATTTTCGGGCAAAAGAGACGACACGACCTGTAGGCATCGATGCTCCGATGGTCAAAAATCTTCCATCTGTTTCAATGGTTGCAAAATCCTTTCCCAGCATCATGAGAGGTGGTGGGGTGGGTGAAACGAGAAGATTGTTGGCCCCGGCGATGAGATAGCGGTTCCCTGGGATATTGTCTCCCTTTTCTATGACCAGGACCTCTTCAGTCTGCCCAATCCTGATACTGGAATATCTGGAAAAATCAATCTGCTTAAAAAACATTTAGCGGCTTCTCAGTGCCTCATATTCGCGTGGAAGAAGATACTCTTCTGTATAGATGGGACACTCCCAGTATCCTTTTTCGTATCCTATTTCATAAAGTCTATCCAAAGCCCTGATTTGCAGTGGTGAAAGCTCTACGGATTCATCGGAGGCGTACATGTCAAGATACTTTGCCAGCATCGTGTCAGAGATACGCACCAGTTTCTCTGCTTCGAGTCTACTGCAGAGCTCCTCTTTTTTGCTGTTGGCGATTTTGACACCCTTGATTAAAATATTCTCTATCTCAAGCGCACGGTTGAGAGGAAGGCTTCGCCTGATCGCCATCCCTCCCAAAGGCAGAGGCAGTCCCTCTCCGGCCAATTCGACCCAGATGTCCCAGATCTCTTTTTCGACTTCCAGACTTTCATCAAAATCGAGGATCGATTCGTGGATCAGCACCCCTGCGTCTACTTCACCTTCCGCCACTGCCTTCTCAATCTCCAGAAAATCCATATAAACCGGCCTGGCATCAGGATAGTAGAGACGGAAGAGCATCGCATTGGTGGTATATTTCCCGGAGAGTGCCACTTTGAAATTGCGTCTGAGCTTTTTCCTCTTTTGACGGATCAGCTTGGGCCCATACCCCTCACCGAAGCTGACAGCGGTCCTCAGCAGCGCATACTCTTCTTTGATCAGAGGATACATACCGAAGCTGATGGCGGAGACATCGTAAGTACCTTTCAGTGCTTCGACATTGAGTGTTTCTATATCGAGTCCGATATTTTCGAAGTGATAGTCTTTGGTATCGACCCAGCCAAATTTGATTGCATAGTACATAAAAATATCATCTGCATCGGGAGAGTGCGCCAGTTCAATGTTCATCATATGTCACCTGGTATTAAGGTGCGCTAATTCTATCGAAAAAGTAATGATTAAACACTTGGAAAAGGAAATATGTCATTTTGAAATGTTTTGAGGGGCTTCATCCAGAAGGAACTAAAATGGTGCTAGAATTTTACCAAGAAAAAGGATCAAAGGATGACGATGGCAATGGATGCAAACAAGCAAAAAGCACTGGATATGGCAATCAAGCAGATCGACAAGACATTTGGAAAAGGAACGGTGATGCGTCTGGGCGACAAAGCCTTCGAGCCGATCGAAGCGATCAGTACCGGTTCGCTGGGTTTGGATATGGCACTGGGTATTGGCGGTATCCCCAGGGGAAGGGTCATTGAAATCTACGGGCCGGAATCTTCAGGGAAAACTACGCTGGCCCTTCAGACGATTGCTTCTGCGCAGTCGGAAGATATGGTTTGTGCCTTTATCGATGCAGAGCATGCTCTCGATGTGGTCTATGCCAAAAATCTGGGAGTCGATGTCGACAACCTTCTTGTTTCTCAGCCCGACTTCGGCGAGCAGGCACTGGACGTACTCGAGACATTGGCACGAAGCGGTGCGGTAGATCTGGTCGTGATCGATTCTGTGGCTGCCCTGACACCAAAAAATGAGATCGAAGGAGATATGGGAGATACCCATGTGGGACTTCAGGCACGGTTGATGTCCCAGGCTCTGCGTAAATTGACAGCGATTTTGCACAAGATGAATACGACAGTGATCTTTATCAACCAGATTCGTATGAAAATTGGAATGATGGGGTACGGATCTCCTGAAACAACAACGGGAGGCAATGCCCTCAAGTTTTACTCTTCGGTACGGATAGATGTACGGCGTATCGCTACACTCAAGCAGGGGGAGTCGTCCATAGGAAACCGGGTCAAGGCAAAAATTGTCAAAAACAAAGTCTCACCCCCATTCAGGCAGGCTGAATTTGACATTATGTTCGGAGAGGGGATATCTCAGGAGGGTGAACTGATCGATTATGGTGTCAAGCTCGATATTATCGACAAGTCAGGCGCCTGGTTCAGCTATGGGGAGCAAAAACTCGGACAGGGCAAAGAGAATGCCAAGGCTGTCATCAAGGAGGATCCGGAACTCTATGCGGAAATTGAGGCGAAGATCAAAGAGGCGCTGGGTGTTGGAAATATGCTGACAATAGACACCAAAGAGATTGAAAGCTGATCTTCGGCTATTGCCAAAAATGCTACACGCTGGGCAGATCGAAGGGTATGCCCATTTCTTTTTAAAACACTCCACTTATAATTTTCATTATTCATTTTCTTCAGCACGATAATTTAGGGTTAATTTCGCTAAAATGAAATATTAAATTTCTAAAGGAGAGCGTAATGGTTTATATTGACGATATTGTAGCTGACGAAGTGATGGACAGTAGAGGAAATCCAACTGTCCGGGCAACGGTTCGCCTGAGTGATGGAACGGTAGCCAATGCCATCGTCCCAAGTGGAGCCAGTACCGGCAAGAGAGAAGCGCTGGAGATGCGTGACGGAGGCAGCCGCTTTATGGGAAAAGGGGTATTGAATGCTTGCGAAAATGTCAATACACAGATTGCCGACACACTGTTGGGTCTGAGCCCCTTCAATCAGGCTGAAATTGATTTGACAATGAAAGAGCTCGATGGTACAGACAATTACGCCAACCTGGGTGCGAATGCCGTCCTGGGCGTCTCTATGGCAGTAGCCAGGGCGGCTGCACAGAGCCTTGGCTTGCCACTCTATCGCTATCTTGGCGGATCCAATGCAGTAACGATGCCGGTTCCTATGCTCAATATCATCAATGGTGGTGAGCATGCCAACAATTCGGTCGACTTCCAGGAGTATATGATTATGCCTGTAGGATTTGATAAATTTTCTGATGGGCTGCGGGCCAGTGCCGAAGTCTATCATCATCTCAAGAAGATTATCGATGAGATGGGTGAGAGTACGGCAGTCGGTGACGAGGGTGGTTTTGCACCAAATCTCAAAAGTAACGAAGAGCCTATCACTATCATTATGGAAGCGATCGAAAAGGCAGGCTATATCGCAGGTACAGAGATCGCCATTGCCATGGATGTCGCTGCGAGTGAATTGACCAACGAAGCAGGCAACTATGTGCTGAAGTCTGAAAGCCGCGAACTCAGCAGCGCGGAACTCACGCAATACTATGTCGATCTCTGTGACAAATATCCGATTGTTTCCATCGAAGATGGTTTGAGCGAAGATGACTGGGATGGCTGGAAAGGACTCACTGAGGCACTGGGCGATAGAATCCAGTTGGTTGGAGATGATCTTTTCGTGACAAATGTGGCTATTTTGGATGAGGGAATAGAAAAGGGCATTGCCAACTCTATTCTGATCAAGCCCAATCAGATCGGTACAGTTTCCGAAACGATGCAGACGGTCAGACTGGCACAGAGAAGCGGGTACAGCTGTGTCATGAGCCACCGCTCCGGAGAGAGCGAGGATGCTTTTATTGCCGATTTTGCCGTTGCGTTGAATACCGGAGAGATCAAAACAGGATCGACAGCCAGAAGTGACAGAATTGCCAAGTACAATAGGCTGCTGGAGATCGAAAGAGAGCTGGGCCAATTTGAGTATCTCGGTGCTTCACTCTTTTAGTCGTATCAGAAGGTAGTTGGAACTTGGCAGAGAAAAGGGCGCAGAGAGTAGGGGATATCCTTGGCCTCTCTGCCCGTGTGTTCGTTGTGACAGCCTTGGTGATGATACTCTTTGGTGTTTATGTGGGGGCATTGATGTACGGTGAAAATTCACTCTCCGTACTCAACCAGCTGAAGCAGCAAAAAAAAGATTTGCTGGCAGAAGCCAGCAGGCTGAAAAGTGAGAATCAGCGACTACAAAAAGAGTTTTTCGAGTTGAAACAGTTAGAGGGAGGGGAGGAGTAGATATGCATAAAAAAGGTTTTATAATCGTGATTGCGGCAATGGTATCTGGTGCCTATGCATCGGAAAATCCATTTGCAGTCGCAAAAAATATCCAAAAGATAGAGCAGGAAGAGAGTGCTTTGCTGCAGGCATTGCAAAAAGAGCAGAAGCAGTTGGAGAGTGATGAGGATGAGTTGCTCGATGAGATGGCTGATGATAATGCCTCCAGCAAAGATACTTCTCCTGCGGAAGAGAAAAAAGCAGAGAAAGAGTCTGTTGCCAGTGAAAAGAGACAGGAGACAGCCGAACCTGTAGAGGAGGAGAAGCCGCCTGCCGTCAAAGAGACCCCCAGTGAGCCTGTCGCTGCGTCCAAAGAATCATCATCGGACAAACCGGAGAGAGTGACGAATGAGCCTGAAGGGAAGGTGCCGCAGGCGGAAAAGCCAAAGGATACTGTGCCTGTAGAACAGCCAAAGAAAGCAGAAGAGGCCAAAGAGCAACCAAAGCAGCCTGCAGCTGACAGCGCAGCAAAAAAAGCGGAAACAGTCAAAACGAATAACACCAAACCTGTGACATCAGACGAGAAAAAGAGCGTAGTGCCTGCTGTAGAGAAAACAGAAAAGGCAGCGCCGGAACCACTCGAGAAGCAGATCGAAGCAGTCGATAAAAAAATCAAGGAACTTGAGAAGAAGCTGGATGCGACAAAGACAGGTACCTCCGACAATGCCGAAGGATCCAATGCGAATTCAGAAGAGACAGAGAGTTCCGGGAGCAAAGAGAGTACACTGGAGCAGGAGCTCCAGGAAGCAATCAGGAGCGTTCAGGATTGATTGGAGGATCCGCTTGGATTCTAACTTCCACCCAACTCCTTTTGGGTGCCTGCCCTGTTCTGAAGTAGTTTGATCGTAGTCATAGAGATCAGAATTTCGAAGAGACTGGCCAGAATAAGCTGGTAGTAGCTGAGAAGGTCGATTAAATGGGTTTCGTACCCGATTGTTGCAACCGCGATTAGAAGTGTCAAGGGCATCGACAGTGACATCCCCACAAGCAGAGCATTCCTCGAACCATCGATTTTTTTCAGCACAAAAGCGGCCAGGAGCCGTATCAGGATCATCAGAAAGGTGATAAGCACTGCTCCGGAGACAACCCCCTGCAAAGCGAGCGCACTCAGGTCAAATGATGCGCCGACGTGGATAAAGAAGAGGGGTACAAGGAATCCAAATCCCAGGCTCGACATCTTCTCTTCCAGCTTTTTTTCGTGGTGAAAAAAAGCGGAGATGGCTACTCCGGCGATAAACGCTCCCAGGGCAAGCTCCAGTTTCAATGTCAGCATAATAGCGATCAAAACAAAGAAGAGTGACATTGCCAATCGAATATCCTGATCCGAAGTATCGAACCGGGGCATCAGTTTCGTCTTGAGTTCGGGATACCACCAGAAAAGGAGGTGCAGGAAGCGGTAGAGAAGAAAAATCACGGCCATAAAAGCCAGCAGGTAACCCATTTTTATCCAGAGCTCCCAGCCAAACCCAATCGTACTGGCTGCATCAAGAATCGTCAATCCGGCGATACTGACAATTTCACCCAGAACCCCCACGATAAATGCAAGCCGAAGCCAGGACTGATCCTTGCCGTAGACTTTGGAGAGGGAAGCAAGCAGGCCGATAGAGATCAGGGGAAGTGAGACGGTAATGATAGCACTGAGACTGAAAAGCCATCCGCTGATCAGCGCAAGCAGACTCATAATGACAATAAAGAGCAGTGACTTTCGGATGAGAGATCGCGGGCTGTTGAGAATCTGTTTGAGATCGACTTCCATTCCGGCGAGGAACATGAGATAGAGGAAGCCAACCTCGGCGATCATTTTGAAAAAGTCGTGGTGCTCTATCAGCCCGATATAGGCAAAAAGGGAACCCAGAACGATTTCGACCGGAGGTGTCGGAATCCGGATTATTTTGGCAATGAAGGGACTTGACCAGATCAGCAGTGAAAGGGTCAGGATGAGGGTGATGCCGCTGTCAGCCACAATCTGTCGCTACCGCATATCCCAGTTTTTCAAGGAGTTCGAGATCTTTATGGGGTGCCTGTCCCGAAGTGGTAAGATAGTTGCCAATGACGATCGCATTGGCACCGGCTTCGAACATTTTCGCTTCACTGCCAGAGAAGAGAAGTTCCCGTCCGCCGGCTACCATGAGGAGTCTCTCTTCACCGAGCAGGGCCCTTGCCTTCCTGATAACCTCCAGTGCCTCTTCCTGCGTCAGGTTTCTTGTTTTGATAGGAAGTGCAGGGTTGGGATGATAAAAGTTGAGTGGTGTCGACTCCGGCTCCAGAGAGGCGATCGCTTCGAGTAGATCTTCACGATCCTTCGCACCCTCACCCATTCCGAATATCCCGCCCGTACAGAGTGTCAGTCCGGCAGATTTGGCATCGACACAGGTTTGATAGCGCTCCTGCCAGCCGTGGCTTGTACAGATTTCCGGATAGTAGTTTTCGGATGTTTCGAGATTATGATTGTAGCTGTCTATCCCATGCTCCTTGAGATAGCGAAGTTGATCTCTGTCAGCTGTCCCGTTGCAGGCGATGAGGTTGAGGCCGGAGACCTCCGTTTTGATCGCCCGGGCTGCCCTTGCGACAAACTCCGTCTTCTTTTCATCCAGGCCTTTTCCTGCTGTGACCAGGCAGTATCCCAGCGCACCATTGGCTTTGGCAGACTTGGCCTCTTCTATGATCTGCTCGATCGCTTTGTAACTGTAGCGTTCGATATCGGCATGGTACCGTACACTCTGTGTGCAGAATTTGCAATCTTCCAGACAGGTGCCGCTGAGGATATTGTTGATCGCACACAGAAATATCTCTTTCCTCTTCTGCATAGCGGCTACTTTACTTCTTCTTTATGTTTGCACTTGAAACACTCGTAGACCTCTTTGCCCCGCAGCGTCTTTTTGCCCATCAGATAGCCGCACTCCGGGCACTTCTTGTCCACTGGTTCAAAATTGGCGATAAATTTGCATTTGGGGTAGTTGGTGCAGCCAAAAAACTTGCCGCGCCTCCCCTCTCGCTCCTGCAGTTTTCCACCACACTCCGGGCAGGGTACCGTAAGCTCTCTGGCAGGGGTCAGGGATTTGGCATTTTTGCATTTGGGGTAGGCGGAACAGGCGAGAAATTTGCCGCGCCTGCTGTTTTTGATCACCATGGGCGAGCCGCATTTCTCGCAGATCTCATCGGTTGTTTCGGGTTTCTCCGGCTCTTCCCCGTTGGTATTTTTGGTGTATTTACACTTGGGGAAATTGCTGCAGGCGATGAACTCTCCGTAGCGTCCTTTTCTCAGCAGAAGTTCGCTGCCGCACTCGGGGCACATCTCTCCTGTCGGGATTGCCACCTTCAGGCTCTTGATCTCTTTTTTGCCTTTTTCGATTTTTTTCATAAAGGGCTCGTAGAAATCGGCCAAAACCTTCTGCCAATCCTCTTTCCCCTCACCAATTTTGTCCAGTGTCTCCTCCATCGTCGAGGTGAAACTGCTGTCGACGATCTCAGGGAAGTGCTTCTCGAGGAGTTCGATGACGGTAAAGGCAATCTCAGTCGGATGAATACGCTTTTTTTCGATCTCGATATATTTCCGTGTCTGCAGGATTGTGATAGTCGGTGCGTAGGTACTTGGACGGCCAATACCCATCGATTCGAGTTTTTTGATCAGGCTTGCTTCATTATATCGCGGTGGCGGTTCCGTGAAATGCTGCTCTGTCTTGATCTCGTCGAGAGAGGCGGCTGATCCCTGCTTCAGGTCGGGGAGGAGCTTGTCTTTCTCGTTGTATCCTGTCACCCTGTAGAAACCGTCGAAGAGGAGCTTGCGGCCGCTGGCTTTGAAGGTTGTTTTGTCACCTTTGAAGAGAATGGTCTGGGATTCGAATTCGGCATCAACCATCTGGCAGGCAAGAAATCGGTTATAGATCAAACGGTAGAGTTTGAGCTCATCTGCCGAGAGATAGTCTGCCGCGCGTTTCGGATCGAACTCCACCATCGTGGGGCGTATCGCTTCGTGGGCCTCCTGCGCCGCTTTGGCCTTAGTAACATAGTTTCGGGGCTTTTCGGGGAGGTATTTCTCTCCATAAGCTGACTTGATGTGATCCCGGGCGGCAAAGATCGCTTCTCCCGCGAGGTTGAGACTGTCGGTTCGCATATAGGTGATGACACCCATCGTCCCTTTGTCTGTTTTGACACCTTCATAGAGTTTTTGCGCCACCATCATCGTCTTTTTGGGCGAGAAGCCCAGTTGTGTCGAAGCACTCTGCTGCAGAGTAGAGGTCATAAAGGGAGGAGAAGGCTTTGTTTTCCGTTTGCTTTTGTCGATTGAAGCGACAATAAATGCTTCACTCTTGGCAGAGTCGACGATCTCTTTTGCCATCGCTTCATTGCCGATCGTGAGTTTTTCGATCTTCTTGCCGGAATACTCATAGATGGAAGCATCGATTGTCTTTTGGAAAAGTGCATCGATACTCCAATACTCGACAGGCTTGAAGGCTTTGATTTCGCGCTCTCTGTCTACGACGATCTTGAGTGCTGAGCTCTGGACACGTCCTGCAGAGAGCCCCTTTTGGATTTTGCTTCCCAGCAGTGGAGAGAGTTTGTATCCGACGATCCGGTCCAGCAGGCGCCGTGTCTGTTGGGCATTGATGTTGTTCATATCGAGTTTTCTGGGATTTTCGAGTGCGTGCTGGATAGCGCTCTTGGTGATCTCATGGAAGACGATTCTGGGCAGTGTCTCGGGGTCTTTGCCGATCGCCATTGCGATATGGTAGCCGATCGCTTCCCCTTCGCGGTCCTCATCCGTCGCGATATAGACCGTTTCCGCCTCTTTGGCCAGCTTTTTCAACTCTTTGACAGTTGCGCTGGCATCGCGGGGGATGGAGTATTTGGGGATAAACTGCCCCGACTCATCGATTGTAATGCCGAAATTGCTCTTGGGAAGGTCGCGGATATGCCCTTTGGAGGCGACGACTTTGTATCCCTTGCCAAGAAAATTACTGATAGTTCGGCCTTTTGCCGGTGATTCGACGATAATGAGATTCTTCATAGGGTGCACTGCTCTTGGTAAAATTTTTTCGCATTGTAGCACAAAAGTAAAGAAAAGGCTATATAATGATGCGGAAAGAGATCGGAGCGAACAGGGGAATCAGGGATGTGTGCAATTTTTGGAATTGTCGGCAAATATGATCTAAAGCGGGCCGAGAGTGCATTCGCATCCCTGAAACATCGTGGTGTGGATGGGAGCAGGAGCATTGCAGAAGAGAGACTCTTTTTGGGATCGCACCGTTTGGCGATCACCAGTGTGGGCGAACCGATGGACCAACCCTGCAGCCGGGAGGGCGTTCATCTGCTTTTCAATGGGGAAATCTACAACTATCTGGAGCTGGCATCAGAAATGGGCCTGGAGGATTCCGGAGAGGCGGAAGTGCTGCTGGAGTGCTACAGAAGGAGGGGAGATGCATTTGTCGAGGAGCTTCTCGGAATGTATGCCATCGCGATCTACGATAATGGCCTGCTGAAACTCTACCGTGATCCGCTGGGCAAAAAACCGCTCTACTATCGTCATTCAGCATCGGAATTCTCTTTTGCCAGTGAGAGTAAAGCACTTCAAGAAGGAGAGGGGCAGGCGATCGACAGAGGAGAGATCCCCTCCTATCTCAGTTTTCGAAGCCCCGTTACGCCCCATACTTTTTATCGGGATATTAGACAGTTAGGCGCAGGGGAGATGCTGGTCTATGATGGAAAAGCGCCCCAAATAAAAGCTATGTTTTCTCTTCTTTTGGCATCTTGTACAGTCAGGAATGAAGCAGAAGCGTTGGCGCAGATTGAAAAATCACTGAAAGAGGCAGTCGCGATCCGTATCCCCCGGCAGGTTTCCTATGCGGCACTGCTCTCCGGAGGATTGGACTCTTCATTGGTTGCAGCGATGGCTGCAGAGGAGGGGCCGTTACACAGTTACTGTATCGGATATGAGGGGTATGAGCGCTATGATGAGCGGCCCTATGCTGCGGAAGTGGCGGAGTATATCGGTTCCGATCACCGTGAAGTGCTGTTTGGTAAAGAGGATTTTTTTCGGAGTCTCGAGCAGGCGATAGAGCGTCTCGATGAGCCTCTGGGAGATCCGGCAGTCATTCCACTGCAGCACCTGATGCACAACATAGCAGATGATGGGATCAGGGTCGTTTTGACAGGTGATGGCAGCGATGAACTCTTTATGGGTTACAAGACCTATTTCGAGTACGTCGATCTGGAGCAGCTTGCGTCGTTGAAGCATAAAAGCTGGCTCAAGAACTATTTGAAAGCACACTTTTCCATGCATAGAGAGTGGGAGTGGCATAAAAGGATCTTTGAAGGCACACTTCTCTTCAGGGGTACAGCGGAACTCTTCAGCGATCTGCAGCAAAACAGGCTGCTCAAGCGCAACATCAGGGACAATCACTCGCTGAAGGCGATCGAAGCGTATCGAAAAACATTCGGGGAGAGCGGCAGGAAGTCACCGGCGGACTGGTACTCCTGGCTGGATATCAAGGTACTCCTCGGTGATGTTTTTTTGAAGAAACTGGACCGTATGAGTATGGCAAACGGTATTGAGGCGCGTACACCTTTTCTCGACAGGCGTGTGGTGGAGACCGCTTTTTCTATCGACCCTGCTCTGCGAATGGGTACATCACAGAAACATTTGATCAAAAAAACAGCACACAATTATCTTCCCGCTTCGATTGTTCGGCGCAGAAAAAAAGGCTTCAACTATCCCTATCTGGAGTGGCTCAGGGAGGAGAATGCTTTTGCTGTCATCGAGGAGGTGCAGAGAGAGACCGGCCTTTTCAGGGGTGCGCATCTGAAGTTTCTTTTGCAAAAAGGGGAGCAGGGAATGTTCCGGCAGCATCTCTTTGCGCTCTTTATGCTCTGCAAATGGATAGTCGCCAAAGAGGAGGAGCCGGTATGAGTGGAAAGCTGTGTGGTATCGACGAAGCGGGCCGCGGGCCTCTGGCGGGACCGCTTGTGATCGCAGGTGTGATTTTGGAAAAACCTCTCGATGGTTTGGCAGACTCCAAGAAACTCACCGAAGCAAGAAGAGAGTTGCTATATTCGGAGATTGTCGCTGTTTCGGAGTACCATATTGCAGTGTTCAGCCATGCACAGATTGACGAAGAGGGGATCTCTGCCTGCCTGCGTGAGGGGCTGGAACAGATCAAGTCGGCACTCTCCGGTGTCGATTATCTCTTCGATGGAAACAGTACTTTCGGGTCAGAAGGGATCGAAACAATGGTTAAAGCGGATATGAAGGTGCCGGAGGTTAGCGCCGCAAGTATTCTCGCCAAAGTGACACGGGATAGAATGATGTGCGATTATGCGAAAGTCTATCCGGAGTATGGCTTTGAAAAACATAAGGGGTACGGTACGGCTGCACATATCGAAGCGATGCGCCGATATGGACGTTGTGCGATTCACCGGAAAACTTTCAGAGTGAAGCAGCTGGATGAGCC
>JAOZOG010000050.1 GCA_029933395.1 Sulfurovaceae bacterium
CCGCCAAACTGCCGCAGTGTATCGAAGCGGTCCCATCGTCCGGTCAAGAGCTTATGTGCATAGGCCTGATGGCTGACATCGAAGATAAAGGGATCTTTTTCCACATTGAAAACCGCATGCATCGCTACGATCAGATCTGTCGCCCCCATGGTCGAACTGAGGTGTCCCCCGTTTTTGCTGACAGTCTCCAGAATTTTCTCCCGGATCTCTTCAGCAAGTTGCTGGAGCTCTTCGACAGTATAGTGCGTAATATCTCTTCGTCTATTTTCCATTGCTTATCTCATCCGCTATCATCTTGATAATCTTTTTGGCAAAACGAATCTTCTCTTCATCACAGGAGAGATTCTCTCTTTTTGCCATTTTTCGTATCATGCGCTTACTGCTTTTTGCACGCAGGATTTCAATCAGCCCCATAGTACTTAAAAATTCTTCATTTTGGGTAAAGCGATGCGGCACAAAAGGTGTCACTTTCAACTCGCCTGCCCTGAACCGACGAATCTCTTTCAAGCGATGGCCTCTGCAAATTTCTCAAAAAAGATATCGTTCTGTTCCGCCGTTCCCACGGTAATCCGTATCGCATTCATTCCATAGGATGCCAGATCACGAATAATCACACCCTTTTCGAGCAGCCGGTTGGCAATTTGCGTCGAGTTCATCGGTTCATCGAAAAGATAGGTGATAAAGTTGGTATAGCTGTCGATATAACGGATACCCTTTTCTTCCGCGAATGTTTCATAGCGCTTGATCTGCTCCTGGTGCAATGCAATGCTGTCGGAGACAAACTGCTCATCCTTGAGCGCTTCGATCGCTGCCAGAAGTGATAGTGTCGTAATATTGAAGGGGGGGCGCAGTTTTGCCAGTGTCGCGATCAGCCCTTTTTGTGCGATCCCGTATCCTACACGCATACCTCCCAGCCCGTATGCCTTGGAGAAAGTTCCCAGGTAGATCGCATTGGGATAGGCAAGGATATCTTTTGGGGTGACGGCGTGGCGTGCTTCTTTTGCCGCGGCATACTCCATATAGGCTCCATCGACAACGACCAGCGTGTGAGGATCGACCGATTCGATAATCGTCAGCACATCTTCCCGGCTCATCACATCTCCTGTCGGATTGTTCGGCGTACAGAGATAGATGATCTTTGGATGATGCTCGCGGTAGGCTGCGATAAACTCATCGACTTTGTGCTGATAGCTGGGAGTTCGGACGATCTTCGCCCCCATCTGTCTGGCGTAGATCTCATACATCGCAAAGGTTACCTGGCTCATCAGCACACTACTCTCTTCATCAAGAAAAGCCCGTGCGATAAACTCCAGTACCTGATCACTTCCTGCGCCGATAATGATTTCGTGTTCGCTGACACCATATTTGGCTGCCAGTGCCTCCTTGAGTTCAAACATACTGTCATCAGGATAGAGGTGCGCTTTGTGGGCACTCTGGGCAATCGCACGCATCACCGAGGGGTTGGTGCCGATAGGATTTTCATTGGAGGCGAGCTTGACGACCTCTTCGGGCGCGATTCCGAACTCACGCACTACCAACTCGATCGGCTTGCCCGCCTCATAGTTTTTGATCGAGTCCAATACCTTATTCGCTTTCATTCACATTTGCCTCTGTCAACAATATATCCATTTCGGTTCCTCATTACTCATTATTCAGATGTCGTCTGCCTCTTTGACATAGGAGCCCAGAAGCTTGATCGATGTCTGGTGCTTTTCAAAAATCTTTTTGATCTTTTCATCTTCCCTGTGCCCATTGAACTCCAGAAAGAAGATCGAAGAGCCTTCGACGATATGAGATTTGATCTTGGTCAGGTTGATCTCTGCCTTCTCGAAGTCAAGCAGAAACTCCACCAGTGCACCCGGTTCGTTGGGCAACTTGACCAGGATGGATGTCTTGTCGTTGCCGCTGGGGGCATTGTCAAAATCACTGATAATGAAAAATCTCGTTTTGTTCCCCCCGTCATCCTCGATATTTTCGAAGAGTACCGGCAGACTGTACATCGTCGCCGCCACACCGGCACATATCGCAGCACTGTCTGGAGTCTGGAGGGCCAGCTTCGCCGCTTTTGCCGTCGACTCGACTGGAACCTGCTCGACCTCATCCAGGCCGAAATCTTCCAAAAACTGACTGCATTGGCCAAATGCGATATCTTTCGAGTAGATCTTTTTGATTTTGCGAAGATCGTCGGTGGTGCTGGCCAGAACCAGATGTATCTCGACCACCACTTCCGCAATAATTTTCAGATTATACTGGCTGAGGCACTGAATCGTATCACTCACGATACCGTTGGAGCTGTTTTCGATAGGAATGACGCCGAATTTGGCTTTGCCTTTTTCGACCTCCCTGAAGACACCTCTGATCGATCCGATGGGAAGATAAGCACTCATCGCTCCAAAGCGGCTCTCTGCCGCCTGATGCGTGAAGCTCGCCTCCGGCCCCAGATAAGCGATACGCTCAGGAAGCTCGAGATTTCTTGCCACGGCAAAGAGTTCAAGGAAGAGGGCGTCGATAGCGGAATCAGTCAATTTTCCGTCATTTTGTGCTTTGAGCCGGTCCAGTATCGCCTGTTCCCGCTCCGGACGGTAGATCGGTGCTCCCTGCGTATTTTTGAGCGTTCCCACCTGATGGACATACTCCATTCGCTCATTGATCAGTTTCAGTAATTTATCATCGATCTGGTCTATCTTCTCTCTCAGTTCATCCAGTGTCACTGGCCACCTCCTCTGCTTCTCTTACTTCTCCTGCCAACTGCTGTCGCAAGCCAGCTCAAGTGCTACCTGGTCTTCAAAAGACTCTCTTTTGCGTATGCAGTGATCGATACCGTCCAAGATCGCGACCTCGGCTGCACGCCCTCTGGTATTGTAATTACTCGCCATCGTGAAGCCGTAAGCCCCCGCACTGTGAATGACCAACAGGTCATCGTGTGTCATCGGTGGCAAGTCGACATCCTTCCCAAAAAAGTCACCGCTTTCACAGATTGGCCCTACTACATCGGCAGGTGTACGCTTTTCAGAATTCCCATCTGCCTCCTTGAGTGCTTCGATTCGATGATAGGCATCATAGAGGCTCGGACGAATCAAATCATTCATCGCCGCATCCACGATCACAAAGCGCTTCCCCGCATTCTCTTTTTCGTAGAGTACGCGGGTCATAAGGTATCCCGCATTTGCCAGCAGATAACGGCCCGGCTCACAGACCAGTGTGACATCCAGGCCTTTGATTGCCTCATAAATCACCTCGGCATAAGCTTTTGGCGGGATTGTCGTTTCATTCTCATATACCACACCCAAGCCGCCACCCACATCGAAAAATTTGATATCGATATCGATCGCCCGAAGATTGCGCACCAGATCTGCCACGATGAGTGTCGCCTCCCTGATGGGATCGAGCTCCGTCAATTGGGAACCGATATGAAAATGTATCCCGACCGGATTGAGGTGGGCGGATCTTTTCGCGTAGATATACATGCGCTTTGCCACATCGATCTCCACACCGAACTTGTTTTCGTGCAGGCCTGTCGAAATATAGGGGTGGGTCTGGGGGTTGATATTGGGATTGACACGGATCGAGATGCGTGCCTCGAGCCCCAATGCCTCTGCTACCAGCTCGACACGCTTCATCTCCGCTTCGCTCTCCAGATTGAGCATCAGGATACCGCTCTCCAGTGCTTCACGTATCTCCTCGTCGCGTTTGCCGACACCCGAAAAGATAATCTTGTACCGCTCCACCCCGGCACTCAAGGCCCGTCTCACTTCACCGATACTGACACAATCCGCCCCCGCGCCCATCTGCGCCAGATGACGAATGACAAAAAGGTTGGAGTTGGCCTTGACGGCATAGGAGATCAGTGACTTTTGTCCCGCAAAAGCCTCTTTGAGCTCTTCGTAGCGCATTGCGATATCATCAAAATCGTAGAGGTAGAGAGGGGTGTCGTATTTTTCCGCCAATACCTTCGGGTCAACATTCATATCCATATTTCCTGAAACGGTTTATTTTGGGATTGATTTTATCCAAAAAATCCATTATTTCCGGTTAGTGCCACATTGCGGACACCAGAAGAAGCATTCAAAAAATCCGAAATTGAAGAATAGTACCCCACATCGTAGAGACAAGGCATGCCTTGTCTCTACATCAGTCAACCCAAATAGAGCAAAAAAATCAGATCGTCTCCTTCTCCCGGAAATAGACATAGAGCGCATAAGCGATAATCACCGCGATCGGAAGTGGTATCGCAAATTCCGGAGAGAGAACACCGTTGTTGCCCATCTGGTTCAGGGCAAAGAGTACACCCCAAACCAGGAAAGTTACGCCCAGTGAGAGTGACAGCACCACAGGGAGGTTCATATATCTTGCGTGAAAAGGTATTTTGAAGAAAAGCACCAATAGCAATCCGATCGAAAAGAGTGGGAAGATCACTTTATTATTGAGAGATGAACGCAGTTTTTTGGTATTGAGGTTCTGCTTGCTCAAGAGCCTCCAGGCACGATTGGCATCGATGATGTTGAGTGCTTTCCCCTCATAGATCGACTCAATCATTTTGGGCTTGTATCCCACCAGCGTGGTGAGCTCGTCGCGCTTTTCAGTCGTATATCCTTTCAGGCCCTGATCATTGTAGACCAGCTCCCTGACGACAATATTTTTCGCATTCCAAGCCTCACCGTCAAATGTCGCTTTATCGGCATGAACCGTATAGAGCAGATCATTGCCTGACAACCTGAAGAGCGTCACCTTCGTCATCTCCTTCTTGATGGGATCGAGGGTCTTGGCATAAACGAAGTCCCCCTCGTAGATAAAAAAGAGATCACTCACGGCATAGGCACGCACTCCCTCTTGCAACATCGCCTGCGCCTTATCTTTGGCATAGGAAAACTCTGTCGTATGCAGGCCGATAAAGATAAAATAGATCAGTGTCGCAACGGTGAAGAAGGGGAGAAAAAGCTGCCGCTTGGTATATCCGAAACTATAGAGGACAACCATATTGCTGCTCTTGATAAGCGACACCAGTGTCATGATCCCCGCAAAAACGATCGCGATGGGGTAGAGCTGTGCCAATGCCTCCTGCCACATCAAAAAGAGGTACATAATCAAATAGTTCGACGAGAGCTGAAGCTGCTGCGAATGCTGAAAGTAGTCGATCATCGCAAAAGCGAGTGACAGACCCAGGAGCAGAGCGAGAAAATTGATAAAGTAGTGCTTTGCCAAATAACGGAAATAAAGTTTGGGGCGCAGTGTCATGAGGCGAGACTTTCGATCGATTTGAGGCTGTACTTTGATTTGATCGCCTCGAGTCTCTCTGCCGGTATCAAGCGGCACGCTTCTGCAGTATGGGCAATCCATCGATCCAGAAACTTCTCCTCCTCGGGGGAAAAGTCACTGAGAACATAGTCGGATACCTGGGATTTGTAGAGTGGTTTACCGATTCCCATACGGACACGCACATATTCCTGACCGACCATACTGTCAATCGACTTGAGACCGTTATGGCCTCCACTTCCACCGCCCTTTTTGAAACGCAGTGCACCAAAAGGGAGATCCAGATCATCATGGATGACGATTAGATTGTCCAGTTCGATTTTATAAAAATGCTTGACTGCCTGCAGGCTCTTTCCGGACAAGTTCATAAATGTAGTGGGTTTCAAAAAAAGAAGCTCTCTTGATTTGAAGAGGTCTCCGTGAAAAGTACTTTTGGAGATATCGCGGGCTCCGTAGTGCTCGACGAGGGCGTCGATCACACGAAATCCGATATTGTGGCGATTGTTTTCGTAGCGGATGCCAGGATTACCCAGACCGACGAAAAGAGTCATTTATTTTGCTTTGATCACACCACAGATCGCTACATCGGGCTTGTCCATCAATCTGCAGTTTGCAGGGACTTCGATATCTCTTACCAGGATGGAGTCATCTCTGTCGAGATCCGTGACATCGAGCGTAAAGTTTTGTGGGATATCCTCAATCGCGCCTCTGACCTTCAATCGTCTCTTGGAGATGATCAAAACACCCTTGTTTTTCAAACCTTTGGGTGTACCGACTGTTTTAACAGGTACGAGATAGTTGGTCACCTGACCGGGAATCGCTACCCTGAGATCGACATGGAGGATATCTCCATTGACCGGATGAAGCTGATACTCCTGCACGACGACATTCAACTCTTTGTCTCCGACTTTGACAGGGAAAGCAAAAGTCTCTTTGTTTCTGACTGTCCTGATAAACTCACCGCTCTTGAATGCCGCATGGATATTCTCCACACCGTTGGCATAGATGTTAGCGATTAGATAACCATCTCTTTTAAGCTTCTTTGCGTTGCTTTTTCCGATACTCTCTCTAATAAAACCTTCTAACATTGTATTCCTTTGTATAATTTCATTACCGCAGCAGATACGGCGATAAAGAGGAGTGGGATTATAGCTGAAAAAGGCTGAAGTTTTTCTAAGGAAGACGGGCGCTACTCCTCCTGCTCTTCCTCTTTGAAGTCGAAGATATCCTCTTCCTTCTTCTTTGCCTCATCTTCATCAACTTTGATGGCGCCCTTGCCGATTCCTTCCATCTTCAGTTTCATGTCGGAGGGGTTGGTCGCATTTCTCATCACCACCTCTTTGCTGATACGGCGCTGTTCATAGAGATCGATCAGTGCCTGGTCAAACGTCTGTGTACCGTAGATATCCTTCCCTTCAAAAAGTGCATCGAGTATCTCATAGTCTCTGTTCTCCAGTATCAACTGTTCGATCCGGGCCGTCTTTTTGAGAATCTCGATCGCCGCTGTCCGTCCGCCGTCTACAGTCTCTACCAGTCTTTGGGAGATAATGCCCTCGAGAACCGAGGCAAGCGATGCCCGGATACGGTTTTGTTCGGCAGTCGGAAACATCCCGATGATTCTGTCGATCGTCTCTTTGGCGTCCAGGGTGTGCAGCGTCGAGAAGACAAGGTGGCCGGTATTGGCGGCGTGGACGGCGATATCGATCGTTTCGAGATCGCGCATCTCCCCCACCAGTATGATATCAGGGTCCTCTCTCAACGCTCCCCTGAGTGCATCGCTGAAAGAGTTGGTATCCTGCCCGACCGAGCGCTGGTTGATCAGGCAACCCTTGTCTTTGTGGACAAACTCAATCGGATCTTCGATCGTGATGATATGCTTTTTCTCGTTATTGTTGATGCGGTCGAGTATCGCTGCAAGTGTCGTCGATTTACCACTGCCCGTCACACCGGTGACCAACACAAGTCCCCGATGATACTCGGTAAAATCCTTGATGACTTCTGGAAGCTTGAGCTCATCGATCGTCGGAATATCGACCGGGATGAGACGAAAAACAGCGCTGTAGCCATCCATCTGATGAAAGAAGTTGACACGAAAACGGCTCTTCTTGTCCAGGACGTAGGTAAAGTCGAGGTTTTTATCCTTCTCCAGTGCGGCGAAACGCTCCTCCGTGAGAATCTCTTTGGCCAGTGCCGTCATCTCTTTGGCTGCCATATACTCATCACCCAGAAGCCTGAGCACTCCATTGATACGGAGACGAACTTTGGCACTCGATTTGAGGTGGAGGTCGCTTCCACCGTTGGCTTTCAGTGTTTTGAGATAGTTGATCAGTCGCTTTTCCATCAAAATACCGCTACTCCAACTCTTCGAGAATCGTTTTGAAATCCCGCCTGAATGCCTCAACGCCCTCTTCTGTCAGTTGCTTGTAGACCTGCTCCATATCGATCCCTTTACTTTCGATCAACTCAAAATAGGCATCGATCTCATCGATATGGGTAGGAAGTTTTGCCTTTTTCTCCGGATTTTTGAGGTATGCCCTTATCGTATCAAGCGGAGCGGTATTGACGGAATGGGGGGCAATCAATTCGCGAATATAATAATCTGCTGGCAGATTGTCTCCCTTGACACTGGTGCTGGCAAAGAGTGTGCGGATCCCCGGTGTATGGTTGCGCTCTACAATATTGTAGATATTGGCTGCATTGAGAATCCCTGTCCGGGCAGGCTCGATCCCTTTCTCTTCAAGGAGCGGATCCAGCAGACGGTCGAAACGGCTTACAAAAACGGAGAGCACCCCTTCTGCCCGGCGTCCGCCGCTGTTCTCAAAGATATCGAGTCCATGCTTCATTGCATCGAGAGACTTTCTCGCCTGTCTGGGCGAAAAGATCAATGTCGCATTCACCGATATCCCGGTACTCATCAGTTCGGCCATCGCAATATACCCTGCTTCTGTCGCCGGGACCTTGATCATCACATTGGGCTCATCGATCGCCGCGAAGAGGCGCTTGGCTTCCTCGATCGTACCCTCTGCATCATCACTCAAAAAAGGATCGACTTCCATACTGATATAACCGTCTCTTCCCACTTCATAGCAGGGGAAGAGTGCCTGGGCCGCCATTTTGATATCTTCGATGGCCAGTGCTTCGTATTTCTCTTTTGGCCTCTTCTCTTTCAGAGTCTCCAACTGCTCTTTATAGGCATCGGATTGAATGAAGGCGGAGGCAAAAATGGAGGGGTTGCTGGTCGCTCCCCTGACAACTCCCGCTTCCAGTAAAGAACCAAATTCATTTTTCAAAAAATCACGTTCGACAAAATCCAACCAAAGCGAAAACCCCGGATCATTCTCCAACATCACGATACTCCCAACTGAAATCTTGCCATCCACCCAAGTCACTGGGTTTCTCCAAGCTCTTCTCAAGTCTGTCCAGAAAACTGTCACGCGAAATGGCAGTCGCCCCCAACCTTAGAAGATGCTCGTTACTTACCTGGCAATCTATAAAATCATAGCTTCTCAAGCCTAAAACATCACTTAGTGCTTTGAAGGCGATTTTGGAGGCATTGCTTCGGAGTGAAAACATCGATTCACCGAAAAATGTTTTCCCCATCGCTACCCCATAGAGCCCCCCTGCCAGCGCCCCATCAAAGTAGACTTCGACACTGTGCGCAAAGCCCATTTTGTGCAATTCGATATAGGCTTCCTGCATCTCCTCGAGGAGCCATGTGCCCCTCTGCCCCTCCCTGGGTACCGTCCCGCAATATCGGATCACTTCTTCGAAAGCGTGGTCAAAAGTAACACTGAATCCCCCGTTTCGCAAAACACGCCGGAATGATTTGCTCACCTTGAACTGCTCGGGATAGAGTACCAGCCTGGGATCGGGAGACCACCAGAGGATTGGATCATCCGCACTGTACCAGGGAAAGATACCTTTACGATAGGCAGTCAGCAACCGACTGGGAGAGAGATCGCCGCCATACGCCAGAAGACCTTCGGTGGCGGCATATCGTGGATTGGGGAAGACCAGATCCCTGCGCAGAGGCGGAATCAGGCACTCCTCGTCAAAGATGGAGGACATGGCAAAAACTTTGTTTTTGAGTGAAGAGTGAAGAGTGAAGAGTGAAGAGTTGGGGTTGGCATTGTTGCAGAATATTTCTACTGTAAATACCTACTCCGCTCTTTCGTAACACGTAGCACGTAGCACGTAGCACATTACTTCCCAAATTCAAAAGTCAATTTTCCCTTCTTGAAGCCGACTTTTATGGTGCCGCCTTTACGCAGCTTTCCGAAAAGTATCTCATCTGTCAACGGTTCCTTGACCTGCTCATCGATCACACGGGCGATATGTCTGGCGCCGTAGCGCTCATCGTAGCCCTCTTTGGCCAGATGGCGTTTAGCCTCCTTGCTCGCTTTGATCGTGATCTTTCTGTCTGACATCTGTTCATTGAGCTTCTCGAGTTCACGGCTGACGATCGTGACCAGGGATTCCATCGAGAGGGCTTCGAAACTGATCGTGGCGCTGAGGCGATTGCGGAACTCTGGTGTGAAGAAGTCTTTCAATGCCCGCTCCGTTTTGCCGGAGCTGTCTTTGTTGAAGCCCATCACGTTGGCCTCTTTGGTTCCGATATTGGAGGTCATGATCAGGATGACGTTTTTGAAGTCACTCACCACACCGTTGTTATCCGTCAATTTCGCGCCATCCATCACCTGCAGAAGGATGTTCATGATGTCGGGGTGTGCCTTCTCGATCTCATCGAGCAGCAAGACGGTATGGGGATGCTTCTTGATCATCTCCGTCAGCAGTCCACCCTGCTCGTAGCCCACATACCCTGGCGGCGCCCCGATCAGGCGGCTGACGGTATGCTTCTCCATATATTCACTCATATCGAGCCGTTCGAAGTGCACCTGCATCGTCTCGGCAAGCTCTGTCGCAAGGGCTGTTTTGCCCACCCCTGTAGGGCCGACGAAGAGGAAGCTTCCTATCGGGCTGTTGGGCTTGTTGAGTCCGGCATAGGAGCGCTTGATCGCCCGCACGAGTGCATCGATCGCATGATCCTGGCCGATGATCTTTTTTTGAAGATCTTTTTTGAGTCTTTTGAGTTTGCGTGTATCATCCGTACCCACTACCGTCGAAGGAAGCTTCAGCATCTTGGAGACTGTCTCTTCGATATCTTTGGGTTCAACGACGACACCCTCTTCACCTCTGAGCATATAGTGTGCGCCCACTTCGTCGATAATATCCATCGCCTTATCCGGCAGAAACCGGTCATGCAGGTATTTGACTGATAGGTCGATCGCACTCTGCAACGCTGCATCACTGAAGGTGATCGAATGATACGCTTCATATTTATGCTTGATCCCCTGTAAAATCAGCATCGTATCCGCTTTGCTCGGCTCCTCTACATCGATCTTGGCAAAACGGCGTGAAAGTGCTTTGTCTTTGTCGAAAAAGTTTCGATACTCCCCGTAGGTCGTCGCGCCGATACACTTGATATCGCCTCTCGCCAGTGCCGGTTTGAGGATATTGGCTGCATCCATACTGCCGCCGCTGGTACTTCCTGCGCCGACCATCGTATGGATCTCATCGATGAAGAGAACCGCCTTCTCTACACCCTGAAGTTCTTTCAGGATCGCTTTGAGACGCTTTTCGAAATCACCGCGATACTTCGTTCCTGCAATCAATGCGCCCATATCCAGTGCAAAAATCTTGGACCCTTTGAGTATATCGGGAACATCGTTTTCGGAAATTCTCAGGGCCAAGCCCTCGGCAATAGCTGTTTTTCCCACGCCCGGCTCACCTACCAGCAGCGGATTGTTCTTCTTTCTTCGGCAGAGGGTCTGCATGACCCGCTCTATCTCCGCTTTGCGTCCGATGACGGGATCGATCTTGCCTGTTTTTGAGAGGGCCACCAGCTCGATCGTAAACTGATCGAGTACAGTCTCCTTCTTTTTCTCCTCTTTCTCTTTGACCTGCGTGCCTCCCTGCTGATGGGAGATCACTTCGAGGATATCGACCCGGTCGATCCCCTCTTTCTTCATCAGATAGACGGCATAGGAGTGCTTCTGCAGAAAGATCGCTGCGAGCATATCCCCTATCGTCGCCTCTTTGCGTCCCGAACTGTGTATCTGTGTCATCATATCGTTGATCGCCCTGGAGAGTGCGACCGTCTCGAAGGGTTCGACTGCTTCACTCAGTGAAGGCATCGTCGCACCGATATGCCTGACGATCCCCTCTGTAAGTTTGTCGGGGTCTACATCCAGAGTCTGGAGCAGGTAGCGCCCCTCTTCACTCTGGAGAATAGACCAGAAAATATGCTCGAGTGTCAGATACTCATGCCTGTTCTCTTTGGCATAGGCAACCGACCGTTTAAAAACATCGTTGAGTGCTATACTTATCATTTATTCATCCTTTTCTATCGTAGCGAGAAGCGGAAATTCATTCTGTTTGGCAAGGCGCTTGACCTGCTCGGCTTTGGTTTGTGCGATTTCATAGCTGTAGACACCGCAGACTGCACTGCCTTTTTCATGAATGGTGATCATAATTCTCTCTGCATCTTCGTGACTTTTGTGAAAAATCTTCATCAATATCTCCACGACAAAATCCATACTTGTATAATCGTCATTGTGCAGCAGAACCCGATACATCTCAGGCTCCTTCAAGACCAAATCAACTTCAACTTCTTCGTTAATCTTTGGCACGTTTATCCTTTATTATTTTTGAATTTATGTTACTATGCCTTTTGTGATTATACAAAAATTTAAAAAAATAGCAAGGGCTTGAGATGCAAACACTCTTTGTCACCGCTACAGGTACCGATGTCGGAAAAACATACGCCACACTGAAGCTCATCGAAGCCTTTTCCCAAAGAGGTATCCGCGTCGGTGTCTGCAAACCTGTCGAAACCGG
>JAOZOG010000261.1 GCA_029933395.1 Sulfurovaceae bacterium
CACACACGGTGCATCTGTATTTTACCATAAAATCAAGATGCCAACCCTTTTCCAAAGTCTGCTTTGAAGGGGAGGTGGGAGTTGCTGAACTCCTCGCCCGCCTCCTCCTCAAAGCAGACATCCGAGAGGAGTTCATTATGGAAAAACCAGTTTACCTTTACAAAGCGATCACCGAGTCCATACAAAGCTGGGGAGACCGCCACTACATCAACGCGCGGCAGCACCTCGCTCCGCTGCTGGGACTCAGAGGCAAGAATGCCGCCATACAGCTCAGCAACATACTCAACTACAAAAGCTACAACCCCAGAGATCCAAAACCCATGAAGCTCGCGCAGCTGTGTATCATACTCGACGAGATAGACGCCGAGGACGTGGCGCACGTGCTCAACGCCCTGGGTGACAGGGACGGGCTCATCGCGGTACCAAAGAACATAGTGGACGGAACACCGGCGACATTCCACGGCGCCATAGACCAGGCGATGCTCGAGAGCGGAGATGTGTTCAGGGCAGGAAAGTTCGCACTGACGGAAGAGACGCTGAGCGCGAAGTCGCTGCGGAAGATCATCAGCGAAATAGAAGAGGCAGAGGCAGCCAACGCCAAGCTAAAGGCAATGGCCAGACAGAGACTTGAAGAGATGGGAGAGACGCTATGAATGCTCAAAAGACGCAGACAGAAGAGAAGCTGCCGCCGAAAGGATCGCAGGCAAGACGCATACTCGACTTCATGAAGAGAGGCAACACGGTCACGGCCGGCATGGGAATCGACAAGGAGATATTTGACCCGATCATCATGAGACTGCCGAACCGCATTGGGGAACTTCGGCACAAATACGGGCACACTATCTACCAAAGAGAGGTCAAGAGCAAGACCAACAAGCGTGTGCGGTGGCAGGAGTACAGCCTCAAGCCGTTCGAGGGCCAGGGCTGATGGATAACCTATACAACCTGAACATCGAGAGGGCGGTGCTGGCCTCTGCCCTTTACGACCCGTACCTGCTCGACGACCTGGCGGCACGCATAGACAGCGACGTTTTTTACCTGCCGTTCCACAGACATCTTTTTTCTACGATGGTGGAGCTGTCGCAGGAGGAGCTTCCCATAGACGAGGAGTTCATACGCGGTCGCATGGTGAAGCGCGGTGAGTTCGACGAGGTGGCCATGCTCGACCTGCTCAGCGCGAATCCCATTACCAATATGGATGCGTACATCAACGACATTGCGGAGAAGAGCCGGAAGCGGTCTCTCAGTTCACTTGCCGTTCAGATAAAGAAAGAGGTGGTCGAAGAGGATGAAGAGAGCAGCGCCGTTGTCGGGTCCATAGACAAGCGGCTCGATGAGATCATGAACATCGGCTCGAAGATAAATGCCAAGACGGCCGCATCGTATGTCGAAGAGATGAAAGAGGACATGCGAATGGCGGAAGAGGCCGGCGAGATCATCGGCTACAAAAGCGGTATCTCTTCTCTCGATATGAAAATAGGCGCGTTCCAGGAGGGTGATCTTGTCGTCATAGCCGCGCGGCCGAGCATGGGCAAGACAAGCCTTATGACGACCATGACGGACTACGCTCTCAGCAAAGGACACGGCGTGCTCATAGACTCGTTGGAAATGAGCGGAAAGAAGATCATGTCTCGGCTGGTGGCCACAAGGTCCGGCGAATCGTTGCAGAACATCAAGAGAGGGCGGGTGTCTGACCTTGACAGGTTCAATGCCGCCGTGAAGTTCTACAGCAAATCAACACTGCTGCACATACACGAAGAGAGCTACATACCCATACACGAACTGAAGGCCAAAGCGGTGCAGAAGTTCAGGAAGAACCCCAAGATAAAATACTGGTTCATAGACCACCTGCGCTACATCAAGAAGCCAGGGGTGAACATTCCCAACGAGATAAACGAGATCACCAAAGAACTGCGACGTGTCGGCAAACAGTATGGCGTCGTCGTATTCCTTCTCTCACAGCTCAACAGGGCCAACGAACAGCGAACGAACAAGCGTGCCATGCTTTCGGACCTGAGAGAGTCCGGGGCCATAGAAGAGGATGCTGACATCATCATCTTCCCGCACAGAGAGAGCTACTACCAACGCAACATGGACCAGAGAGAACCGGTCGTTGCAGAAGCTGAGCTAAACGTAGGAAAGAACAGGGACGGAGAAGCCGGGATATGTAAATGCTACTTCAGAGGAAGCACCACAGCGTTCGAGAACTACGGCGAGGTCGTGTATGAGGAAGCTACAAACTACGGGCACGCAGACATGCCGAGGATATAGGAGAGAGGATGAGACTGCATTACAAAATCTACCCTACAGAGTACATAGAAGAACTTATGCAGGTAGGTAAACGCATGAAGGCGAGATGCTTTATGGAGTACTGGCACGACGTACAGACCAGACACATAAATTCCATAGGGTTCTACGCGAAAAGCTGGGGAACTTCGGAAAAGCCATTAAGTAAAGGAACGGTGCATAAGTGGATCATGGAATTTGCAGGAGAGATAAACAGATTTAACAACTCTCACTATCTTACAGACAAGGGCCATAATGACACCGTTTTGGAACAGAAGAATACAGCATCGGATAGCTCTGCAAAAAAACAGAGTGAACGGCAAGTGAACGGCAAGCGAACGAATGAACGCCAGCAAACGCCCACTGCACCGAGTGTTGATAAAACAGAGGAAACGGCAAGTGAACGGCAAGTGAACAAAGAACTAAATATAAATGATGATGATAAAGGCGACGCTTCTCTGAAAAAGCGTCTATTTGGAGATCTATATATGATCTACAGGCTAAATACTAAATTTGCAGGTACAAAAGAAGAAGCTTATGCAGAGTATATGAAACTTAACAGCAGTATATCTCATAAAGAACTTGTAACGGCAATAATACTTTACCTGCATGACTACTCAGTATCTAAAAAATACAACCTAACAAACTTTCTGAAGAATGAGATCTACCTGAACTATATGGACAAACGCATAAAAGTTCTGGTAGATGGAGAATGGATCACCGGATCATATGACAGTGAAAGAGAAATACTCACAGCCGACAGCGGAACACCATATCAGCTTACACCTGTACGCCTCGCAGAAAAGCTCGCAGCAGAAGAACTCCACTTCATCATAGGAGATGCAGCATGACGATCACTCTCGATACAAGCAACTTCTCTTTACCTACCGGCAAGACTT
>JAOZOG010000051.1:0-740 GCA_029933395.1 Sulfurovaceae bacterium
CTAAACAGGGACCTTGACCTCTTGATGAAGTATCAACTTGTCGATGTACAAAAAGAGTCGAATGCCGGACATGGTATTAGAAAAATAATCAAGCCACTGTACCGCGATGAGAAAATCGAATTCAGAGCAGTTGTTTGATAGCCAGCAAGCAGTAGCCAGGAGGAGTATGCTTTGGGGTATAATGACATTCAATGAAAAACAATAAGAAAAAAGTGGCGATTTCCGCCTGTCTGATGGGTCAGAAGTGCCGATACGATGCGACAGACAATCTGGATGTGAGGCTTTTGGGGAAGCTGGAGGGCTGTGAATTGATACCATTCTGTCCTGAAGCGTATGCCTTTGGTTCACCGCGCCCAACGATGGATCTGATCGAGACAGAACAGGGGATCAAAGCGATCTCCAATCTGACGGGAGCGGACCTCTCTCCGCCGGTTCGCCGGTATGCCGAAGAGTTCTTTGCCGGGCATCCTGATATCGATCTCTATATTGGGAAGGACCGCAGCCCCAGTTGCGGTGTCTGCAGTGCGCGGATCTATGACAGGTCGAAAAAACAGATCGACGCATCCGGAAGAGGATTGATGTCGGAAGAGGCAGTGAAGCAGGGTATCGAGTGTTGGGATGCAGAGGAGTATCTGGAAGACCGAGCGAAAAAATCGGGTTATGTCGGCTGAAAGGCCTGTAGCGTGGGCATTCCTGCCCACGACAAGGTAGAGCAAGAAGTATGTTAATTTCGTGGGCAG
>JAOZOG010000051.1:750-12103 GCA_029933395.1 Sulfurovaceae bacterium
TTCCTGCCCACGAAATTAACATATTTCTTGCCCTGCCTTGTTGTGGGTAGGAATGCCCACGCTACGATATCGCAAAAGGATAATGAATGAAAAAACTTTGGATACTGCTGTTTCTGGCTATCCCTCTGGTAGCACAAAATTATGCCCAGGAAGACAAGACAAAACAGGCGATCGTCAAAATCTACGTGGTGGCCAAGATACCAAACTATCTCGAGCCATGGGCCAGTTCGGTCCGTCGTTCCAGTGGTTCCGGAGCGATTATTTCCGGCAACCGTATCCTGACCAATGCCCACGTGGTTGCCAACCAGACCTTTATTGAAGTGCAGCGCTATGGCGAACGGAAACGCTATATCGCCAAAGTATTGAGTGTTTCCCATCAGGCAGATATGGCACTGTTGGAGGTTGAAGACAAAAGTTTTTTCGCCGGTATCGAACCGCTTGAATTGGGAGATCTGCCCTATATCGAACAGAAGGTCGTCGTCTACGGTTTCCCAATGGGCGGCAATACACTGAGTGCGACAACCGGTGTGGTATCACGTATTGAGCACCATCGCTACGCACACAGTGGAGAATCTTTTCTCGCGGTTCAGGTCGATGCTGCGGTCAATCCGGGCAATAGTGGCGGTCCGGCTCTCTCCAATGGGAAGATTGTCGGTGTCGTGATGCAGAGTCTGAACAAATCTCAAAATATCGGATACCTTGTTCCTGTCAATATGGTAAAACATTTTCTGAAAGATATTGATGATGGAAAGTATGACGGTTTTGCCGATGTCGGTATGGTAACGCAGAAGATGGAGAATCCGACAATCAAAAAGTATTATCACATCGATGAAAACAGTACGGGAAATCTGGTGGATACAGTCGTCTACAATGCTTCGCTCAAGGGACTGATCGATGTAAACGATATCATTACCGCAATAGATGGACACAGGATAGAGGATGACGGTACTGTCGCGTTCAGAAAGCATGAATACACCTCTTTCAACTATTTTGTCGATCAGCACCAGATGGGAGAGACCGTTGCTTTCGATATCGTCAGGGATCAAAAGAAGATGCAGGTGGAGGTGCCGCTGAAAAACAGGGCAGATGACCTGCTTCTGGTGAAAACGACGCGCTACGACAAGATGCCCAGATACTTCATCTATGGCGGCTATATCTTTTCTCCTCTGAGTCGAAACCTCCTGAATTCTGCCGGACGAAACCGCCTGAAGCTTCGCTACTTTGCTTCACAGTGGCCTACCGAAAAGAAAAAAGAGGTTGTTCTGCTGCTCAAAGTTCTTGCTTCCGATCTCAGTCGGGGGCACTATGGGATTACACTCTGGCCAGTCGAGAAACTCAATGGAGAGACATTCGACAGTTTTGATACGTTCTACAAAAGAGTGCAGGCATTTGACGGAGAATATCTTGTGCTTGAGGACAAAGATGGTGTCAAAGTCGTCATTAACCGCAAGAAAGCGATGGCCAAACAGCAGGAGATACTGGACAAGTACAATATTGAATTCGACCGTTCGATCGACTTGAGAAAATAACTACTCAACCTTCCTGAATTGCTGTAGCCATGCTTTGTCTTCATCGCTGAGTCTACCTGCTTTTTTCAGCAGTGATGTTTTGATGGAGATAAGTGTGTCAAGATCGAGATAGGCCAGGAGTCTGGGGTTGATTGTCTCTTTGTCGGACGGTTCATACTGCATCAGCTTTTCAATATCGGCAAGCAGTTCCTCTTTTGTTTGTCTCTTTTTATCATTCATTCTGTTATACTAGCAAAAAAATATAAGGAAGAAGTATGTTGGAAATTGGAGATAAAGTACCGGACTTTTGTCTGCCCAATCAGGACGAAGAGGAGATCTGCTTTCGAGATATCAAGGGGCGATGGATCGTGCTCTACTTCTATCCCAAGGACAATACACCCGGATGTACCACGGAAGCGTGTGATTTTACAGCGGCGTTGCCGGATTTTGAAGGGCTGGATGCGATCATTCTGGGTGTCAGTCCAGACAGCCCCAAAAAACATCGAAATTTCATCGAGAAGAAGGATCTGAAGATCACGCTGCTGGCGGATGAGGAGAAGGAACTCTGTAAAACCTTTGGTGTCTGGCAGCTCAAGAAGAACTACGGCAGAGAGTATATGGGTGTGGTCAGGAGTACGTTTCTGATCGACCCTGATGGCAAGATCGCTGCCAAATGGGAAAAGGTGAGGGTCAAAGGACACGTCGATGCCGTGAAGGCCAAACTGGAAGAGCTGAGGGGATAATGCCTCCTCTTATCGATGAGGGAGCAGCAGCGTCTTTTTTCGTTTTCGTTTTTCGACAATTTTTTGATGGATGAAGCTGCGGCTGCTTCGCCTCTCTTTCTGCCATCGCATACTTCTTTGTGCTCTTTTCTCTCTCCAGTTTCGCTTGCGCAGGACTTTTTTTAGAAAGAGTTTCCGGGTCATATTCCAGTAGGAGATTTTTTTCTCTCTTTTTGCCAGTGCGTAAAGGCTGCGTTTTTCGGAGAGTGCTTCGACGGCATTGACATAGCGGTCCCTCCTTCTCTGGATTCTGGTGATCCGGCTGAAGCCTTTGTCCAGGATCGATTCAAGCCATTTGTTGAAACGGATAGAGAGTTTGACGAGCCAGGCTTTTGGATTGAGCCCGATGTAGCCCAGCAGGGTATTGATGAGGTTGAGCAGCTTGCCGATGAGGTGAACGATCCGGTCGATGAAGGCGATGAACTTTTTGCCCCAGTTGTAATTTTTCAGTGCCTCCAGGAGGATATTGAGCATCAGGATCTCAAAGAGAAACCCCAGAAAGTTGAAGCTGGTGAGAATGAGATTCCAGATCAGTGTGATAAGTGGCAGCACCAGTGCATAGACGAACTTCTGTATCGCCGTGCCCAGTACCTTGGTCCAGAAAAAGTAGATGATGGGTACGGAGAGGAGCATGCTTCCGAAGGCTTTGATTTTTTTGACGAGCGTAGAGTGGAGGATCTCATCATATTTTCGGCTCAGGACGAGTATCAGATTGCGTTTGTAGCGCTTGACGGAGTGTTCGGCGAAAAACTTCGAAATCATATCGATAATATGCCGCTTGGTCAGCATCCCCGCTGTGGCGACGGCGATCGCTTTTTTGCCGCCGGCTTTGATGATGGCGTGTGTGAAGCTCTTGGCGCCTGCCACTTTGGCGCCCAGGCCAAATTTCAAAAAGAGAATCCCCAGCGTCTCCCACCATCCCAGATAGTAGATCAGCAGAAAAATCAGCCCTGTCGAAACGAGAATGACGAGTGCGGATCGATGCCGATAGGTCCAAGTTCTCAGACGGATAAAAAACTGTTCGACCCTCTCCTGACTCATCATCGTGCCCTGCTATTCGCCTCCGGTATCTCCATCCCCATCACCTTCATCGCCAAATCCGCTGCCATCCTGATTGACACCGCGGATACCGTGAATGGCGGCACGTATCTGTGACCAGGTACCACCGAGGAAGAGAATGATGAAGAGAGCAAATTCACTCAGCTCCCCGACTGTTCCCCAGCCGATTTTGTCGAACCATTTCAAAAAGGCGATGGGTATCGCAAAGATCAGTGCGAGTCCAATCATTCCGATGGTATTGAGTGTACCGGCAGTCAGTGAGAGCATATAGAAGGCGATGCTGACCAGAATCACCCCGGTAAAGGGATAGACGATATCGGCCGGCATTTTGACCGAGAGCAGCATCAGCCCCAGTATGGTGACTGCCAGCAGGAGCAGGATGAAGATCTTTTTGGCGGTATTCATCACCCCCTTGATATAGTAGGTCTTGGCGACAAAATAGGTGATGGCAGTGAGGACTACCACGGCAATATTGGTATATTTCTGGAAGTTGTTATCCAGCCCGATAACTTTCTTGAACCAGACTTCGAAAAGGTAGACCGATATGAGTGAGAGGACGAGATTGACGACGATCATCGTCCAGTGATTGCTTTTTTTGACGGGGGTTGGGGCTTGTGCCGGGATTTGTGCCATTGTTACTCCTTTGGTGTAGTGTCTTTGGTATTTGTCTTGATGTGTCTGTCGATACAGTCGAAGAATTTTTTATAGAGTGCTTTCTTTTCCCGCTCCACTTCGGATGCGTCGTGTATCTCCTGCTTGACCTTTTCGCATTCGGGCGAGAGGATATCCTCATGTTCGAAGGCTTTTTTGAGGAGGATGACGGTTTGGGCGAAGCGGTCTTTGACAGCGTGAATGTGCGCCTTGACAGTCTCCGAGATATTGTGGATTTTGACATAGGTCTGAGACCGCTTGAACCAGTCAAGTGTCGCAATGATGATATCGTAGCGCCGCTTGAACCACGGGATCGCCATCAGTTGTGCTTCACCCACATGCAGGACGAAGTGCACGGGGATAAAGAAGAGAACCTTGAAAAGATAGAGGCCGATCCCGATCCAGAAGTGCCCCGAGACGAAGGCCCCCAGTGCGAAGATACCGATCAGCTCCATAAAGATGAAGGGCGCCCCGAAGAGCATCAGGACGGCCCAGTTTGGCAATTTCCGTATCTGTATCTCCGACCACTGTGCGATTCTGGAGCGCTCCAGCTTGCGTGTGATTCCCTTGAATCCCAGTTCCCAGAAGAGCTCCAGGAAGATGACGATGATCGCGGAAAAGGCGAAAAAGAAGATACGCGCAAAGAAGTTGTTGAGTTTCAGGGAGACTTTTTTCTCTTCGACCCATGCCTCTTTATCGGGATAGAGCCGGTTTTCATACGAGTCGAGGAACCATTCGCCAAACTGCTTGAACCGTACCCCAATCTTTTCCCAGAGCAGTGAAGTGAAGGGAATGTATTCTCCAAAAAAAAGGATGAAAAGCGGCACCATAATCCATGGGTTGGTCAGCAATTCGGCGATATGATGCATCTCTCTGTCCTTTTTCTAAATGCGGGTGCGGGCTTAGTAGCCCTTACTTTTGAAAGTGTCGCTGGGGATAAAGAGCAGGCAGAGGAAGACAACCGCATCATAAACCTGAACGACGAGACTCTGTGTCGTCTCTTTTGCTGCGATTGCTGCGGTTGTGTTGCCATCTACTGTCTGTACGACAGCCGTGCCGACGACTTCCTGGCCCGGGAAGAGAATATTGACAAGGATAGACAGTCCGATGAGCCCCAGGATCGTCCAGACAGGCGGCAGGCCCATATCGCGAATACGTTTAGCGAGGATATTGACCTCCGCAATCACCATCGCAATCATAAAAATTACCATCCCGATCACCATCGGCAATCCGAGTTTCTCCATCATCGCCTGCTGTGTCGCAGCGATATCACCGCCAGACATATTTTCTACTGCACCCATTGAAAAGACGATTCCTGCAATCAGCAGGACCATAATAAACATCAGCAGCACATAGTACCCAAAATACTGCAAGCGCTGGAGTCGTCCCGATCCCCACTCTCCAAAATAGACTTTAAGCATTGACGTCTCCTCATTTTTTTGATGCATTATAGCATATTAAAACGTGATATATTCGATCCGGTTATGCCTCTTTTTTAACATTTTTCAGCTATAATCGCGTTCCTTATTCTATTTGAGGAATTTGGAAATACTCATGCAGTTATTCCTTGAAGGGTTGCGCATCAGCGTTAAGGACTGCAGAGGGTGAAACCTAAAGTCGACTCGACTCTAAAAATTACTTAACTTTACCAAGGAGAAAAAATGGTAACAATGAAAGACCTACTCGAATGTGGTGTACACTTCGGGCATCAGACAAGAAGATGGAATCCAAAAATGAAGAAATTCATCTTTGGTGAGAGAAAAAATATCTATATTATCGACCTGCAGAAGACACTGAGATACTTCAAGTATACCTACAATGTCGTCAGAGATGCAGCAGCAGAAGGGCAGACAGTTCTGTTTGTCGGGACAAAGAAGCAGGCGCGTTCAGCAGTCAAAGAGCATGCAGAGCGATGTGGCATGCCATATGTCTCTACACGATGGCTCGGCGGAATGCTGACCAACTACCCTACAATCAAGAAATCTATCCGTAAACTCGAAATCATCGAGCAGATGGAAGAGAATGGACAGATCGAGCTTCTGACGAAAAAAGAAGCGTTGATGCTCAGAAGAAAAAAAGAGAAGCTCAACGCCTACCTCGAGGGCTACAGACATATGAAAAAACTGCCTGACATGATGTTCGTCATCGATGCAGTCAAAGAGCATATCGCTGTCAAAGAGGCGAGAAGAATGGGAATGAAGGTTATCGCACCACTCGATACCAACTGTGATCCGGACCTGATCGATTACCCGATCCCCGGAAACGACGATGCGATCCGTTCGATCAATCTTTTCTGTAGAGAGATGGCAGAAGCGATCATCGAAGGAAAAGCTGCACTGGCTGAATCAGAAGGCGAAGAGGTCGAAGAGGTCGGCGAAGCGGCACCTGAAGAGGTCGCAGAAGTAGTCGCTGAAGCAGCGGCAGAAGAGAGTGCGAAGCCGGAAGTAGAAGATCTGGACATCACTGAAAACGAAGAGCTTGCAGATATGGCAGAGGAAGAAGCAGCGATCGAAGATGCCAAGAAAGAGGAGGCGTAAGTATGGCGAATTTTGGACCCAAGGATATCAAAAAACTCAGAGAGATGACCGATGCAGGAATGATGGACTGCAAAAAGGCATTGACTGAGTCCGATGGTGATATGGACAAAGCCGTCGACTGGCTGAGAAACAAAGGGCTCGGTGCCGCTGCAAAAAAGGCAAGCAAAGTCGCTGCCGAAGGTGCAATCGGTGTCAAAGTAGGAGAGCATAAAGCGGTCATCGTAGAGATCAACTCCCAGACAGACTTCGTCGCGCAGAATGATAAGTTCAAAGCGGTACTCAACGAAGTCGTCGAGCATGCATATAATAACGATCTGGAAGATGCGGATGCGATCAATGCATCAGAGATCAAAGGACAGCCTTTTTCCGAGTATCTCTCCCTGCAGATTGCCACGATCGGTGAAAACCTCGTTGTCAGAAGAGCAGCACTGATCAAAGGTGACGAGAATTCTGCGATCAATGGGTATGTTCACGCCAATGGAAGAGTCGGTGTCATCCTCAAAGCGGAGTGCGACTCTGCCAAGACGGCTGAAGCGATGAAAGAAGCGGTAAGAAACGTGGCGATGCACGCGGCGGCGATGAAGCCAAAAACATTGAGCTTCGAGGATTTCGATATGGATTTCATCGAGAAAGAGACCGAGGGTCGTATCGCAGCCATCATCAAAGAGAATGAAGAGCTCAGCAGATTGGGTAAAACACTCAAAAATGTGCCTCTCTATATCTCGATGAAGCAGTTGACCGAAGAGGTCCTCGAGAAAGCGGAAGCGGCACTCAAAGAGGAGCACAAAGCAGAAGGCAAGCCGGAGAAGATCTGGGATCGAATCCTGCCGGGCAAAATGGCACGTTTCATCTCCGACAACACAACTCTCGATCAGGAGCAGTGCCTTCTCGATCAGGTTTTTGTCATGGACGACAGCAAGACGGTTTCACAATATATCGATGAGCAGGCGAAAGCTGCCGGCGGTACAGCCAAGATCACACACTTTGTCAGACTCGAAGTGGGTGAGGGCATCGAAGTGATCGAAGAAGATTTTGCAGCGGAAGTTGCGAAGCAGATGGGATCATAATCTCCCTTATGTCCCAATCTCCCGATACGAAACTTCGTGTCAGGGAGCTCTCCTGATGCCACAGACACTCCTCCACGCCACCCAAATTTCCCACCATTTCGATCTGGAACTCTACCGCAATGTCGAGCTAAAACTGGAATCCTCACGCAGTGCGGCAATTTTGGGACGGAGCGGTAGCGGAAAATCGACGCTTCTGCATCATTTTTCTACCTTCCTGAAGCCATCCCAGGGCAGAGTGATACTGCTTGACAGGGAGATTTATACGCTCAAAGACGCCCAGATCGAAAAGCTCAGACGCTACGAACTGGGCATTATTTTCCAATTCCACTATCTCTTCAAGGGGATGAGTGCGATGGAGAATATCGAAGTGGCGACGATGCTGGCAGGAGAAGAGATCGATGAGGCGCTGCTGGAAAAACTGGAGATCAGCGAAGTGATGGGGCAGAAGATCTCAGAGCTCTCCGGCGGACAGCAGCAGCGTGTCTCTATCGCCAGAGTCCTGAGCAAAAAACCCAAAGTGATCTTCGCCGATGAACCAACCGGAAATCTGGACAAAGAGACGGCAAATCTTGTGATGGATGTACTGCTGGACTATATTCATATCAATGAAGCCGGATTGCTTCTGGTGACCCATGATGAAGAGATGGCGAAGCGGTGTGACGAGAGCTATCGCCTCGAGGAGCAGAGACTGGAGCGTATTGTATGAAAATCGAAATTTCGGCATTGGTCTATAATATTTCGATGATCCTGCTGATCATTGCCGGATCATTTATCCTGACGAGGCTGATCAGCAGGAAATTTATCAAAGACGAGGATGAGGGTACGGAGGAGAGTGATACATAGCGAAAGGTTCGCTGCTTGTCACTATCGGTTTTTCCAGCTTGAACTGTGGCAGCTTATTGTTCTGCCGTAATAACTCGTTTGATCTTCGGCAGATAAGACCTGATAACATTTTCTATCAATGCAGTATTGATACCTTCGTAATCGTGTGCTATAAAATTTCTTACCGCAAAAGCACCCCGTATATCATCTTTGTCAAATTTGGAGAGTATGTCATACTCCATTTTGTCCTGCAGTCTTTGAAATTGTTCAGCAATAGCGATGAGATGCATAAGAATAGCAGGTTTTGAAAGTTTTTCATCTTCCAGTGCGGTTGTGATGCTCCCCTGTTCCTCGACAATCTCCTCTACCATCTCAATTTTTTCGATGATGAGCCTGAGCGTATTATGCATAGATCGCATCTTTGATGATAAATTTGTGTTTTAAACCGGATTCGTCACATAGGTCTACGTGCCTATGGAACCTATTTTCAAGACTTTTGCGCAGATCTTCAAGAAAAAGAAAGCCTTGCACCCCATCAAATTTTTTTATAAATGCCGGTGTTGTTTTGATAACAATATCGATATCACTATAGAGATCTGCCTTGTCTTTGGCGAAGCTGCCAAAAAGGCCAATCCGCTCAATCCCATTCTGCACAAGACTGGATTTGATGTCAGATAAATAGGAAAGAATATGTTCTTTTTGCATTGGCTATCTTTTTTTATTGCATTATAACATAAACGCTACTTCGCCTGAGAGATCAGGACCCCCTCCAACAGCTTGTCGATATCACCATCAAGGATCGCATCGACATTGCTGAAGGCCTGGTTGCTTCGGGTGTCTTTGACCTGCTGATAGGGCTGCATGACATAGGAGCGGATCTGATGGCCCCAGCCGATATCACTCTTCTCCACTCCGTCGATCTCCGCCTGTTTTTTTGCCATTTCATATTCGTAGAGGCGTGATTTGAGCATCTTCATCGCGGCGGATTTGTTTTTGTGCTGGCTGCGGTCGTTTTGACACTGTACGACGATACCGGTGGGTTCGTGGGTGATACGGATAGCGGACTCGGTCTTGTTGACATGCTGGCCGCCTGCACCGGATGCCCGATAGGTATCGATACGCAGGTCTTTGTCCTCTATCTCGATATCGATATCATCCTCGATCTCCGGAGAGACCATCACGGAGCTGAAGCTGGTATGGCGTTTGGCATTGCTGTCAAACGGACTGATGCGTACCAGACGGTGGATGCCGTTTTCGACCTTGAGATAGCCGTAGGCATTTTCTCCTTTGATGATGAAGGAGACATCTTTGATTCCCGCTTCATCTCCTGCCTGATAGTCGAGCTCCTCGACCTTGAAGCCGTGACGCTCGGCCCAGCGCAGATACATCCGGTAGAGCATACTCGCCCAGTCCTGACTCTCTGTTCCCCCGGCACCCGGATGGATAGAGACGATTGCATTGTTGCTGTCGTGGTCGCCTGAGAGCATGATCTGGACTTCGAGCGCTTCGGTTTTCTCTTTGAGGCTCTCTGCATCCTCATAGAGCATTTCGAGCGTCTCTTCGTCGCCTTCCGATTTGGAGAGTTCGAAATAGTCATTGGCATCATCGATGGCTGCCTGGGCATTCTCGTATTTCTCCAGAACTCTCTCCAGGCGCGTCTTCTCCTGGGAGACCTTTCCTGCATTGGCAGCATCGCTCCAGAAGTCGGGATTTTGTTGCAATGTCTCGATCTCCTCAAGTCTTGCCTTGATCGCATCCGGTTTGACGATATTGCGGATATTTTCCATTTTGGTCGTGAGGGATTTCAAGAGTTCGCTGTATTCATAAGCATCCATCGTTTTGCACTACCTTTACTGATTCACTGCTGTTTTTTGATATGATTTTATCAGAATGTCATAAAATAAGAGGTTAGCAATGAAGATCGTACGGACAGCAGAAGCACTGCGGGAAGCCAGAAAAGAGCTGAAGGGGAGTATCGGTTTCGTACCGACGATGGGTGCACTGCATGAAGGGCACCTCTCTCTGATACGCAGGGCAAGAGAGGAGAATGCGCACCTGATCGTCTCGATCTTTGTCAATCCGACGCAGTTTCTCGAAGGAGAGGATCTGGAGAGTTATCCCCGGCGGGAGGAGGCGGATAGCAAAATATGCCAACTTGCGGGGACGGATATCCTTTTTATGCCGTCAGTGGATCAGATGTACGAAGCGGATGAACTCTGTATCGGTGCACCGGCGAGACGGGGGTATATCCTCGAGGGCGAGAAGCGTCCGGGGCATTTTGACGGGATGTTGCAGATCGTGATGAAGCTTCTGAATCTTTCCGGGGCGACACGGGCCTATTTTGGCAAAAAGGATGCGCAGCAGCTGGTGTTGATCACTCAGATGGCACGCAGCTATTTTCTCCCCTGCGATATTGTCCCCTGCGATATCGTGCGTGACGAAAAAGGCCTGGCACTCAGCAGTCGCAATGCCTATCTCACTGATACAGAAAAGGAGCGTGCCCTTGCACTCTCCCGTTCACTGAAGCGGGCAAGCAAGAAGGTGATGGCTGGAGAGCTGAATGTCGAGGCGATAGTGGCTGAAATGGCCAGTGTGCTTGAGGCAGCAGTCGATCACACTGAGTATATTGCCATTGTCGATAGGGATTTTCGGAAACTCGAGAGAGTAGAGATCGGAAATACGATTGTTCTGGTAGCTGCATGGGTAGGCAAGACCCGGCTGATCGACAATATCTGGATATAGGTTCCTAGAACATATCCAGGTCGTTGAAGAGCTCCTGGGGCGGAGCCGGTTTTGGGGTTGGCTTCGGTCTCGTGGGTTTTGGCTTGGAGGCTTGTTGTGCTCTTCTGGCCTCTTCCTTTGCCCGACGTGCCGCGGCTCTTGCCTCTTTCTGCGCCTCTTTGCGCTCTTTCTCCGCCTCTTCCTCC
>JAOZOG010000262.1:0-1706 GCA_029933395.1 Sulfurovaceae bacterium
AACATACACCACTGGCAATAGCTATGACATTCTTGTAAGCCCCGGAAACTTCCGCACCCACCACATCATCATCCACATATCCCTTGATGAAAGAAGGCAGATGATCGGCAAATATTTGGGCCAATGCAAGATTCGTCGAAGAGATCATCAGCGCAGTGGGAAGCGACTGCTGAACTTCTGCAGCAAAAGAGGGACCGGAGATATACGCCAGTCTCTCTTCGGGCAGGAACTGCGTATAAATATCGTTCAGAAAAGCTCCCGTTGATGTCTCTATCCCTTTGGCGGCAACCAGTATCTTCTGCCCACGGTCCTCAAAATTCTCTTCCATCCATTTTCGGACGAACTGAGCCGGTATCGCCATGACCAAATATTCTCTATCCAGTGCTTCATCAAGTGAAACAAACCCTTTGATATCACGTTTTTTTCTTGAATGGATCACCACATCGTTCGCTCTATTCTCCCTGAACGCATGATAGAGCGCTTGGCCCCATTTTCCTGCTCCGATCACTGCCATTTCCATAATGGACTCTCCTTTTTTCTAATCTCTTCCTCGAAAGCATTCAGCTTCTCTTTCGGACCGATACACACCAGTGTATCTCCTGCATCAAGTTTATGATTGATCCCTGTTGTAATGAAAACGAAAGTATGCCCCAACTCTTCGTCGATCATACCGATCAACAGGACACCATAGGGGGAGAAATCAATATCGTCGGTCATCAACCCATGCAGAAAGGAACCTTCAGGGATCAGAAGTTCACGAAATACAATACCGTCCCTGCCGGAAACGATATCTTCCAGAATTCTCGTAGAGATGGGACGGTAAAGAATATTGTATATTTTGTTGGCACTCACTTCGTACATATCAACTACTTTATCTGCACCTGCCATTTTGAGTTTTTTGGTCACATTGATGGAATCGGAAATGGAGAGAATGTAACTCTCCTTGAAAAGAGAGCGAAGAGAAAGCGTCAGGAAGACATTAAGATGCTCATCTTCCATTACACAGACCAGTTGATCGAATTTCTGCGGGTTGAGTGCCTGCAGCAATTGGTCATTGGTAACATCCATATGTTCTACATCGATGAACCCGTCCTCTTTCGCCTGGGTATAATAGTCAGGGTCCGACTCAACGATCTTTATCTTGAAACCGTCCTCATGAAGTCCTGCCGCAATAAAACGTCCGTGATTTCCATAGCCGAACAGTAAAATAGATTGTGAATGCATCATTTTTCATCCTCATATTTTTCTCTCATATAGTCCAGACTGATCTGCCGTCCCATCAGCAGAAGGATATCATAGGTCTGAATGATCTCCGTAGGCAATGGATTGAATATGAATTTACCTTCACGTTCTATACCGACAAGGAGGAGTTTGCTGGCTCTGAAATTCATCTCTTCCACACTCCTGCCCACCATAAAATGTTTTTCATGTACGTGGATCTCATCGATACGGGCAACATTCTTACCTGTCAATATCGCATGGATCGCTTTGTACATTGTCGGCTGGGTAATCGCGGTCCGAATCATAGTGTTGACCACTTTGTTCGGCATCAACAAATGGTCAGCACCGGCATATTTGAACTTGCTGATAATATTGACATTGTTCACCCTTGCAATGACACTGATCTTTCGGGAGATACTTTTGGCATTGAGTGTAATATAGATATTCTCCACATCGCTCCCGGTCAGACAGAGAATCGTGATCTT
>JAOZOG010000262.1:1716-3165 GCA_029933395.1 Sulfurovaceae bacterium
TGTACCCATCCCTCCTTGCCTGCTCTACACGTTTGATATCTTTATCGAGAATAATATAATCATGCATATCATTCTCTCTGGAACGGAAGAACATTTTACTCAACTGACCATATCCGCAAATGATCAGGAACGATCGGCTTTTGTTGATCTTTTCGATCATTCTGTTCTCTTTGAGCTCTATCAGTCTTTCCGAAAAAGCGGAGACGATGACCGATGTTGCAAACGAGATCATTGCAATACCGCTGATGATGATCAACATGGATATCGTACGTCCCAGATCGGTGACGGGAGAGATATCTCCGTATCCAACAGTCGATATCGTGATCAGTGCCCAGTAGATCGCATCGAAAAGTGATTCGATATTCGGATTTACATGCTCCTCCAGTACATACAATGCGATACCGGCGATCGTCACGATGAAAACAAGAAGGAAAAGAAGGGTCAAAAGTTCGAATCGTTTGTTCACCACCACTTCAACAAATCGGTTGACGCTTTTGGTATAGCGCAGCAGCTTCAGTACCCTGAAAAGAACGAAGATCCTCAGGACCCTCAAAGGCCTGTACGCAGGGAAGATCGCCAGGAGGTCAATGATCGCCGCGGGAGTGACCATATATTTGAGTTTTTCACCCAATCCCTCTTTCAATACCGGCCATAGTTCAAACTCACGATGGAGGAACTTGGAATCATTGTACTCTTCGACAATGTATTTCGAGATATCGTTGTGTATCCACAAACGCAGCAGATACTCCACGAAAAAAACAAAAGAGACGAAATAGATATCGTAGTCATCCAGCCATTTTGGTACAGGATGCTTGACTTCATAGACCAGAATAAATACGGAAGTAACGATCAGAAAAATAATGAAAGTATCTAAAAATTTTTTGTAGGGATTGTTCGCATTGGTCAGTATGTCTCGAACGGATTCTTTGACATGACGGTAACGCTTTGATTTTCGGAGTTTGAGGGCCAGAGATAAAATTAACTGTTTCATCTATCTCTTCCCTTTTCTCTTCTATGAATTCAATCTCTGTTTGAGCAGTTCGTTCACTTTGGCAGGGTTGGCAGAACCTTTGCTTGCCTTCATGGTCTGCCCGACAAAGAAGCCGAAAAGCTTTTCTTTCCCGCTTTTGTACTCTTCCACTTTTTCCTGGTTGTTCGCCAGGATCTCATCGATGATCGCCAGGATAGCACCGTCATCACTCACCTGTGCAAGGCCAAGTTTGTCAATGATCGCTGAGACATCACGTTCTGTATTTTCCATCATGTGGTCCAGTACCTCTTTGGCGCCTTTCCCGGAGATCGTATCATCCGATATCTTTGCTACGAGTTCACCCAGCGTTCTGGCATTGACCGGAGAGTTCTCTATCTCCTTTCCTATCTTGTTAAGACGTCCAAGCAGTTCAGAGGTGAGCCATGTCACAGCTGTTTTGGCTACGGCTCCCTGTGCGA
>JAOZOG010000052.1:0-4617 GCA_029933395.1 Sulfurovaceae bacterium
CGCCTATATGCAGTTTTTTTATTTGCATAATGCGGGGCTAAAGCCTCCGACTCCAGAAAGTTTACAATGTTCGACCCAGGGGTATGGGAATGATTCCCGCATTAGATTTATTTTCTTATCGTTCCGAGCTCATCTTGTTCATCAGGCTCAATATCAGGAGCATTGCGCAAAATTTTCAATGCATGTTCTCTGGAGCCTCTCTGCGCCCTCTCCTCCAGATAGTCCAGCGTCTTGAGCGAAGCGATTTTCTCTGCAATGGCATTGACGATAAACTGGTTTATGGAAACTTCACCTTTCAGTGACTCGATATCCTTTTTGTAATAGTCCGGTATCCTCAGTGCAAAATTCATTTTAAAACTCCTCTCTTTTCTAAAAATTCCTTTGGAGAGAGTATCTCTATACCAAATCTCTCCTTTACACCGGCAAAATCTTTTGGATTGAATGTGATAATCGCGCCGGCTTTCGCATTGACTGCTACTTCCAAAACCATATCATCATTACTGTCCCTCAAAAACGGCCTCCACAAAAAGTAGATCTTCTGGTGATATGATATCAGACAAAGATCATCGATGAAAGCATTGATATCACTCCTCGAAAGATTGTTGTAGCGTTGCAGGTTTTCGTCTCTTGTCAACACATCTTCGTACTCGGCTATTAATGTATTTGAAACGACACTCTGTTTTTTCTTTTCTGAAAAAAGCCAAACAAGTAATCTGTTGGAAGCTCCTCTTCTGGAAAAAAGAGCCGACAACAATACATTTGTATCTATCACAATCTTCATAACTGATATCATATACAATATTGCTTTAAAAAATTATAAAAGTATTTTCGGAGTCCAAAACCCCATACTGAGATCCGATTTTAGCTATAATACCTGATAAAAAGGAGACAAATTATGCTACTGGGAGTCAACATTGATCACATCGCCGTATTGAGAGAAGCCCGGAGGATCGCCGATCCCGATCCGCTCGATGCACTGAGTATCGTCAAGCGTGCAGGAGCCGACCAAATCACGATCCATCTGCGCGAAGATCGGCGGCATATCCGTGATGAAGATGCCGCCAATATCGTCCGGCTCTCCGCCCTGCCCGTCAATCTCGAATGCGCCACCGCTCCGGAGATCATCGATATCGTCAGCGATCTCAGACCCCACCGTGCCACGATCGTCCCTGAAAAGCGTGAAGAGGTGACAACTGAGGGCGGACTGGCCGTCACCGGCGATCAGCCGGCACTCAAAAAAGCGATCGCACAACTTCACGAGAAAGAGATCGAGGTCTCCCTCTTTATCGATCCGACACAGGAGAGTATCGAAGCAGCACTGGATCTGGGTGCAGAGTGGATCGAGTTTCATACAGGGAAATATGCCAATATCTACGCGATGCTCTACGGCAACCTGGGCAATACGCCCTACGCGATTCCCGAACTCGATCTCCCCAGAAAAGAACTCAAGAAGATGCTTTATGACGAGTTCGAGACATTCCGATATCTCAGTGCCGAAGCATCAAAAATGGGCTTAAGGGTCGCAGCGGGACATGGACTCAACTACCAGAATGTCAAAGCGATCGCCGAGATCGACTGGATCGAAGAGCTCAATATCGGCCAGTGCATCATCGCCCGGTCAGTCTACACGGGACTCGAGCAGGCGATCCTCGATATGCGTGAATTGATGCTTGGATAAGGTGATGAAACGCATCGCAGTCTCTATCGGTGACCTCAATGGTATCGGCATCGAACTGGCACTCAGAAACCACCATACGATCTCCCGGGAAGTCGATCCGGTCTACTGTATCGACCGAAGGATGCTGGAGCAGGCGGCATCTCTGCTCGCCCTGCCGATTCCGGAGGATTTCCAAACCATCGAGAAAATTGCCGATCCTTTCGCCATCGAGGCGGGAGAAATCGATGCCGCCAGTGGACGCTACAGCTATGCCTCCTTTATCAAGGCAGTCGATCTGGCACGGGAAAAAAAGGTCGATGCCATCGTCACCCTCCCCATCCACAAACAGGCATGGGAGCTCGCAGGGATCGACTACAAAGGCCATACCGATGCCCTGAGAGACTTTTTCAATGCCGAAGCGATCATGATGCTCGGTTCCCCCAAAATGTACGTCGCCCTCTTCACCGAACACATCCCTCTAAAAAACGTAGCCGACAGCATCAACGAAAAAGATCTAACCCGATTCCTGATAGATTTCTACAACTCCATCGACTATCGACCATCGACCATCGACCAGAAGATAGCTGTCCTCGGCCTCAACCCCCACGCAGGAGACGGCGGCGTACTGGGCAACGAAGAACGTATCATCGAAAGAGCGATCGCCAATGCCCACAAGACCCTCGATGAAGAAATCTTCTGCGGCCCGCTCGTCCCCGATATCGCCTTCATCCCCCAAAACAGAGCCCGCTACACCTACTATGTCGCAATGTACCACGACCAGGGACTCGCCCCGCTCAAGGCCCTCTATTTCGACGAGGGGATCAATGTCTCCCTCAATCTCCCCATCCTGCGTACCTCCGTGGATCATGGGACCGCTTTCGATATCGCGTACAGGAAGCATTCGCTCAACAGTTTGAGTTATCTGAATGCAGTGAAGTATATTGTGGAGGCGTAGGATTTGGATACAAATCATTGTATATGATAAAATGCGTCGATGTAGGGTGGGCTTTCAAGCCCACCAATAATTCGAAAAAAACTTATGGTGGGCATAAATGCACCACCCTACCAATATTTTAATTGATTTCGAAAAAAGAAACTTATCTCCCCACCGCATAATCCAACTGTGCCACGGCAATATAGTAGTCATAATAGGAGACAACCAGCTCACTCAACGAACGGATATAGCCCTGTTGAGCCTCCTGCAATTCGATGTAGTCGGAGAGATCGTTTTCGTAGCGTTTTTTGGCCTGGATGTACTTCTTTTCGCTGGATTTTGCGATACTCTCCGAAAGGGTGACGGCATCTTTCATCCGCATCACGTAGAGACGGGTTTCGATCACTTCCCGCTTGATCAGGAGACGTACCCTGTCGACCTGTGAAGCGGCTTTCATCGCCGAGATCTTCGCCTCCTGCACACTGGCATCCGTCTGCTTTCCGGCAAAAAGATTCCATTTCAGGTCAACACCACCCTGCCACTGCCGCTCCGGTGTAGCTGTGAGATACTCCTGGTCGACACTCTGGGCACTGTAATCCCCCTTGAGTGAAAGCGTAGGAAAATAGCCTCCCTTTTCACTCTGGACGATGGAGCGGGAGCGTGCCACAAGATGCTCGGAGCTTTTCAACTCGAAGCGATGGTCGTAGGCGAAACCCTCCAACTGTGCGAGCGGTGTTTTGATCGCGGGAAGGTGACGGCTGACATCAGGCAGGTCCAGCTTTTTGTGATAGAGTTGGTAATTGCCGTCATAGGGAGCGTAGCCCATCTCCTCCTCCAGCATCGCCCGGCGCAGTTTCATCTCATATTCCGAGTTGCTCAAGTCCAGCTTCGCCTGCGTCAGGCGTACCTGGGCATCGGAGACATCGATGATCGTTTTGATCCCATTCTCATAGTAGCGCTTCGCACGCCTGAGCTGCCCTTTTTGCAGATCGATATTTTTCTGGTTGACCTGGATGATACTCTTCATCTTCAGCACATTATAGTAGCGTGTCTTGATCGCCAGAATCTTTCTCGAAATGGTCTGATTCATCGTCGCCCTGTAGGCCTCCTCTTCCTCTTTGGAGGCCGATACCCTGCCGGCGGTTTTCCCGAAGTCGTAGAGGAGCTGAGAAGCGGAGAGGCTGCCTATCAGGGCATTGGCGCTCAGGCTCTCCTGATCTTTGAATTGCATTCCCTGCTTTCCGGCCACGGCACTCAAATCGAGTCGGGGAAGATAGTAGCCCTTCTGAAATTTGCTGCGCTCCACCGCCCCCTTGAAATCGAAGCGGCTGATATCGATATCCGGACTGTGGCGCAGTGCGAACTCGACCGCTTTGTCGATCGTGAGGGTTTGACTTTGTGCGGTAGCAAAAAGTGTCACGACCACCATCCCTGATAGCAGTTTTCGAATCCTCTGTTTCATCTACACCATCTCCCGTTTTGCGATCTCATCTTCGACGCTGACAAACTTTTCACGCATCGTCTCCAGCAGCACATAGAGTACCGGTACCAGCAGCGTGCTGACGAGGGTCGCCGCCAGCATACCGCCCAGCAGCCCCACACCGATCGACTTCTGCGTCATCGAGCCGGCACCCGTCGCGAAGGCGAGAGGCGCGGTACCGAAGACAAAGGAGAGGATCGTCATCATAATGGCACGAAAACGCAGCCGACCCGCCTGGATCGCTGATTCGATGATACCCTTGCCCGATTCACGCAACTCCTTGGCGAACTCGACGATCAGGATCGCGTTTTTGGAGGCCAGCGCGATCAGAAGTACCAGCCCGACCTGGGCATATACGTTGAGCGGCAGTCCCGCTATCTCCAGCGCCCACAATGCACCAATCATCACGATGGGTACCGAGAGCAGGATCATCAGCGGCAGGATCCAGGATTCGTACTGTGCCGCCAGCAGCAAAAAGACGATCAGTGTCACGAGGAAAAAGACCAGGGCCTGACCATTGCCCGCGATCTTCTCCTGAAAGGACAT
>JAOZOG010000052.1:4717-10707 GCA_029933395.1 Sulfurovaceae bacterium
AAAGAGCCCAGATAGGTCTGCATCGTGGCAAAAAGCGTCGCCACATCGACCCCCAGCGCATTGGACTTCTTACGGTCGATCTCGATCGAATACATCGGATAGGAGGGGTTGTAGGTCGTGAAGGCCTTCCCAATACGGGGATCAGCATTGGCCTCTTTGATAATCTCCCGGGCATAGTACATCAGTGTATCCATCCCTCCGGAGAGATAATCCTGCAGGCGGAAGTCGAACCCGCCGACACTGCCCAGTCCGGTGATCCCCGGCACATTGAAGGCGGCGACTCTGGCATCGGCGATATGGGCCGTCTTGGCAAAGGTTTTACGGATGATACTCTCCACATCCTGATCCGGCGCCTGGCGTTCGTCCCAGTGTTTGAGAGTGACGAACATCGCGGCAGCACTACCATCCAGTGAAGCGGTGACAACATTGAAACCATCCACCGCGATCACGTTCGCCACTCCGTCGATACCCATCACGATCTTCTCCACCTCCTGGCGGACATCCACCGTCCTCTCGATAGAGCTTCCGGGATTGAGGTTGATCGAAACCATATAGATCCCTTTATCCTCGGAGGGGACAAAACCTGTCGGCGTACGGGCGAACATCGCAGCGAGCAAGCCGATCAGGAGAATGAAGAGCAGCAGTACGGCATAACGGAATCTGACCAGCAGTGTGACCAGAGAGGTATATCTGTCCGTCAGCCAGCCAAAGCCACGCTCGAAGAGCTCGAAACCGACGAACTTCTTCTCATTCTTTCCCCGTCGCTTGATAATGATCGCAGCGATCGCCGGTGAGAGGGTCAGTGCATTGAGTGACGAGATCAGCACCGCAAAGGAGATCGTCAACGCGAACTGCTGATAGAGTGAACCGGTGATCCCCGGTACCATTGAGACAGGGATGAAGACCGCCACCAGCACCAGTGTCGTCGAGATGATGGGGCCGATCAGTTCGATCATCGACTTCTTGACCACCTGCGGCATCGTCAATTCAGGCTCCCGATACATAATCACCTCGACATTCTCCACCACGAGAATGACATCGTCGACGACGATACCGATCGCCAGTATCAAGCCAAAAAGAGTGAGGAAGTTGATCGAAAATCCCGGAGCGACATACATCGCGGCAAAGGTACCGATCAGCGAAACAGGGATCGCGACGGCTGCGATGATCGTCGGACGCCAGGATTGGAGAAAGAGATAGATGATGAGGATGACCAGCAAAATAGCGATAATGAGGTTTTTGACCACATTGTCGATCGCCACATCGACATAGATGGTCGTATCGTAGGGAATCGCGTAGCTGATCCCGTCGGGGAAGCGGCTCTTGAGCTTCTCCATCACTTCACCAACCGCCTTCCTGATCTCCAGTGCATTACTTCCGGGCAGCTGATAGACACCGATCAATCCGGTGGGCTTGCCGTTGAGGATGGCGTTCCAGTCATACTTTTCGGCACCCAGTTCGATCTTCGCCACATCACGCAGATAGACCAGGGAGCCGTCCTTTTTATACTTGATGACGATCTCCCCGAACTCTTCGACCTGAGAGAGCCGTCCTTCGGCGGTCAGGACATATTCGATCTGCTGATCACGGTAAGTGGGCGCCGACCCGATTTTTCCGACGGCAGCCTGTTTGTTCTGCGACTGGATGGCGGCGACGATATCAGCCGGCGTGAGGTCGATCGCCCTGATCCTGTCGGGATCGAGCCAGATGCGCATCGCGTACTTCTTCTCTCCCATATTCTCCGCTTTGCCGACACCGGGGATACGCTTGAGTTCATCGAGGACATTGATATTGATATAGTTGCTCAGGAATTTGTCGTCGTAACGCTTGTCCCCGTTGATCGTCACGAAACAGACGGCACTGGGACTCTGCTTGTCGACGATGACGCCGGACTGCTTGACTTCGGCGGGGAGTGAGGGGGTCGCGACCGATACTTTGTTCTGCACATCGACGGCGGCGATATCTAGATCATAACCGGGTTCGAAGTAGACTGTCACCTTGGATTGGCCTGTAGAGGTACTCGACGAATCGGTATAGATGGAGCCCTGCACCCCATTGAGCTTATCCTCCAGCGGACGGGTCACCGAATCCTCGACGGCATAGGCGTTGGCACCGGTATAGCTGGCGGAGACGACAACAGTCGGCGGTACGACATCGGGAAACTCCTGGATCGGAAGAGAGACCAGCGAGAGGAGTCCTGCCACGATGATCAGCAGCGAAATCACCATCGCCAGGATCGGGCGCTTGATAAAGGTTATGGAAAACATTTTACTTCTGCACCTCGTCGGCTTCCGCTTCTATGGTGAGGTTCGATTCGATAGGTTTGTTCTCGGCAAGGATCGTTTTGGGGATCCTGTCGGGGATGAGATGATGCTTCTCGACGATCGCATCGATTCCCTTGGTTTTAGTGACATCTTTGGGTGCCAGCTTGCGGCCGGCGGCTATCTTGACCAAACCGGAGATGACCACCTTGTCGCCATCTTTGACGTCACCGGCGATACTGGTATAGAAGCGGGAGGAGATCACCGTCTTGACACTGCTTCGCTTCGCCGTACTGTTGGCATCCACCGTGTAGACGAATTTTCCCAGCTGATCTTCGAGGACAGCCTGCGGTGGTACCATAATGAATTTGTACTTGTCGGTGATAAAGACATTGATATAGACGAAGGTCCCCGGATAGACACTTCTCTCTTTGTTTTCGATCGTGGCACGCATCGAAACGGTCGATGTCAGTGGATCGACGGTATTGTCAGAGAAGTTGACGACCCCATCCAGGCGCTTTCGCTTGAAGATATCGTCCCCCTGCCCGCGTACTTCGATAAACGCCGGCGGGTTTTCATAGGCACGGTAGCGATAGAGCCGCTGTGCTTCTCTCTCCGAGGGACTGAAATAGGTATAGATCTTATCTGTCTGTACGATCGTCGCCAGCAGTGTCGATTCACCATATCCTACGAGGTTACCTACATCAACCTGTCGGGCACCCACCTGCCCCGAGATCGGTGCCGTGATGAGGGTATAGCTCAGCTCCAACTCTGCATTCTCTATCTCAGCATCGTCCGCCGCGATCGCTGCGATCAGCGCATCCCGCTTCGCCTCATACTGCTCCAGCGTAGAACGTGCCGCCAATCCCTCTTCAGCAAGCGGACGGTAACGTTTGACATCCGCTTTGGCTAGTGCAAGTGCCGCCAAATCCTTCTGCTTCCTGGCCTTCGCGGCATCCAACTTGCTCTGGTAACGGGACTGCTCGATCAGGAAGAGCTTATCTCCCTTCTTGACATAGGCTCCATCTTCGAAAAAACGCTTCTCCAGCCGACCCGAAACACGGGCACGTATCTCCTGGTCACTGACCGCCTTGGTCATTCCCGTAAACTGCACCCAGATCGGAAAGTTTTTCTTCTGCACCGTCACCGTCTCCACGCTGAGAGGGGGTGGTGCTTTGGGTGTCGATGCTTTTTGCTCTTCTCCGCAGCCGATAAGCAACAGAATAGATGCACAAAGAAGAAGCAAATGCCTTTGCTTCGATAAAATTGCTGTCATTAAAAAACCTTCTCTTTGGCGTCCTGGATTATAGATTGATTATTTTACCTGAATATTTTTTCTTTAAAATGAAAGGGTATAGCTTTAGCCGATCCATCAACGGGAAACAGTATAATAATCATCATTATTATAGGGTAGGTCAAGGCAACCCTTACTCAGCCATTCTGGTATTACGAAATGCCTGCCACACCAAAACAGGACACCCCTCTACCCGATACAGTGTACCTGAGAGAGCACCGAAACTATTGCAGATGAAAGTGAATCAGGAAATCTTCTGTTTTTTACAATTGGGTATTCTGACCAGTTTTGAGACTACTGGTCAGAGAAAAGTGCGTAGCGTTTACGCCAGTGAAGGGATTCGGATGGTTTGTCCGGGGTAGATCTTGTCGGCATCCTTGATCACTTCGAGGTTTGCCTCTACGATCACAGGGTACTTGGAGCCATCTTTGTAAAACTCTGTGGCAATGCCCCAGAGCGTATCTCCCTTTTTGATCGCATAAAAAACCGGATCAGGCAGCTCTCTCGTGTTGGTCGCTTCGATAATCTCGGGCGATACGAGCTGGTCAGCATTGACCGTCGCAATTCCCTCTACATTTCCGGCAATCAGGATTGCCTTCTCACGTGTGGCAATATCTTTGGCTACGCCTGCCAGCGTGACGGTATCATCCGCTACTTCGACGACCAAGCCCTGTACGGGCAGCTCGGCAAAAGAGTCTTCGATCTCTTTTTTGATCGCCTCGCTGTCATCGCCTTTTCCCAGCAACTTTTTTCCTGCATCAGACAAAAAACTGAACATTCCCATTGTGACTCCTTTATATTTGTGTATAGAACAACAGACTATTTCAAGGTAGAAATATACTGCGCAACTGCCTGAATATCTTCATCACTGAGTGATGCAACCTGACCTTTCATCAAGTTCCCCATACCTGCAACATCCCGGGTACCTGCTTTGTACTCGCTGATCTTTGTCACAAGATCATCTTTGGACTCACCGGCAATGACAGCGGATTTGCCAAGTGCTTTTGTTTGACCGTCAGCACCGTGACATCCCGTACACTTTTTATAGACTTCTGCACCGGCAGCACTCTCTGTGATCGCCGTGACCGCAGTAGCGACTGAGGTGGCAGCGGCTGCCACACTCTCTTTGGCACTGTCGACTGCATCCGATGCTGCACTCTTGGTATCTTCGACGACCTCTTTGGCGCTGTCAGTGACATCTGATGCCGCTTTCCTGGTCGCTTCAACCGCTTTTTCAGTCGCTTCGCTGATAGACTTGGCCGCACTCTTTACCGCGTCTGCTGCTTTGTCCGTCGCCTCTTTGGCTGTATCTACCGTCTGCTCTGCGGCAGTTTTTGTGCTTTCTGTTGCCTTTGCGGCAGCTTCGGTAGTGGCCTCCTTGCCCTTATCTCCACATCCTCCGAGCAGTATCGCAGCTGCGACGATAGACAATATTGTCAGTTTCTTCATCGTTTTTCCTTTATTTTTGATAGATAATTATACACTTTTTTGTAATAATATTGTTACCGGGCCGGGATTTGGGATACGGGATTAAAACCTGACTCCCGACCTTCCTCTTCTGGGATATTTATATCGTTTTGGTGATCGATAGATACGTTTGAGATCCGGTCTCGCGAAATCCATATATCGATTCCGGGTGATCAATACGGGCATCCCGACCCATGCCCACTTGAAGAGCGTGGGAATGTCACGGTCATCGACATGGATACATCCATGTGAAGAGTAATTGATACTCCCCTTATGAAGTGCATGTCCATGCTTGGTAAAAAAGAGACTGTAGTCCATATTATTACTTCCATCAGGTTCCGGATATTTCTTGGAGGTATAGAAGCGCTTTTTGCTCAAGACTTCCCAGACGCCCGAAGGCGTGAACTTCGCCTCTTCACCCGAAGAGATACCCCCGCTGAGCCAAACTGTACCATCCCTGTCCACCGCGTAGAAACGGCCGTCACTCTCCTCTTCTCTGACGGAAACAAGAATGAAATCCTTGCCTGTCATATCGACAAATTTTTCATTTCCCTGTTTGTCGACCAAGAGAAAGGTTGTTTTTGACAATGGAATCAATTCCCTGTCCTGGGCAAACAACACCAGCGAAAGGAGAAAGAAAAACCATAATGCTTTTTTCATACTTGCCCTTGTTATCAGAATTTTTGATTGACGGAATTATAGCAGATTTTTTACAACTTATCTATCTTTTTCCTGGCGATACGGGCACTCTCTTTTCCTGGATAATCATCGATAACCGTCTGATAAAAGATCTTTGCCTGTGTCTTGTCACCTGTCTTTTCCAGTGAAATGGCGGTATGCAGCAGCAGGGTATCGATATAGCTTGCCTGATCATAAAGGCCGGCACTCTTTTTGAAGTAGAAGATGGCGTCTTGATAGTTTTTGGTATAGTAGGCGATCTCACCCAGATAGTAGTTGCTCGCAGCAGG
>JAOZOG010000052.1:10807-12082 GCA_029933395.1 Sulfurovaceae bacterium
GCTTCCAGTACGACAAGTGTGCCTGAAGTATTTGGCTGGGCAATCGGTGTCCTATTCGATGCCCGAAGCTCTGCAATGGTTCTGTTGAGCCCCTCTATGACCGTCGTCATACCGCCGACCCTCTCATGGAGTGTCTGGATCTGCTGGCTCAACTGCATGATCGCTTCACGCTGCTGATCGAGCTGACTCTGCAGTGCCAGTTCATTTTTGCTCGGGCCATAGAGTACGGGTTGCGCCTGCAAAGCAGTCGTTCCCAGGAGTAGCGCAACAGAGAGGAAAAGTATATATCTCATCACTTACCTCAAAAGATGGAGATCGACACGGCGGTTTCTCGCATAGCAGCTGTCGCTGGCCTCATGGCACTGAGGATTGCTCTCCCCGAAGCTGACGATCACGATCTGTCCTGAGCGGATGCCCTTGGCCTGCAGTGCATCTTTTACCGCTTTGGCACGCTTGAGCCCCAATGCATAGTTGTACTCATCCGTTCCAAACTCATCACAGTTACCCTCCAGTTTGACACGTTTGCCGCCCAGTTTCTCTCTGAGCACCTTCGCATTGAATGCCACCGTGCCCTGCATATCGTAGGAGATATCATACTCTCCAAAATTGAAGTAGATACTTCGCATTCCGTCCGTACTGCCATTGTAGCGATTCTGACTGCTGACACCGCCATCTTCGATCGTCACGGTATCGGCTGCAAAACTGTTCGCATCCGGCGCCGGCTTCTTCTGGCTGCAACCACTCATCAGTAGTATGGCGATCGCTGAAAAGAGTGCTATTTTTTTTATCATACTTTTTCCTTCCTGTTTAATCTATCTACCAATCGATCGATTGTACTTTTCCGCCAAGTGGAAAGAGCAGGCTCTGATTGCTTGTGAGGTTGATATATCCGATGGAGCTTCTGTTTTGATACTGCTTGACATAGAGGATCACATTGCCATTGGTGGAAAATCTGGGAAATTGATTGACTCCGGTCGTCGTCAATGGCCTCGTCCCAGAACCGTTGGCATTGGTCAAATAGAGATTGAAAGCATTGAGCCCAAAGCTGTTGTGGGACTCTCTGCTGGAATAGACCACCTTGTTGCCGTTGGCATCTACAGCATTATTGTTTCTGCCCCGAAAGACCAGCTGAGAAACAGCGCTGCTTCCAATCGCCTTTTTGAAGATGTTGGCATAGCCCAGACGGTTGGAGACAAAGACGATGCTCTGCTCACCCTCAAGATACTTTCCACCCACATCGATACCGGCAAAATTCGTAATACGTCTGGCAGATCG
>JAOZOG010000053.1:0-1910 GCA_029933395.1 Sulfurovaceae bacterium
AGCTTCTCCGACCGTAACACAAATCTGTATAGGCTGTCCCGTGTCGTTCGTATAAACGGTATCAAGCGCCCTGGCACCTGTCACGTCATACCATGACTGATTAATACCTATTGCTACTCTGTCTACATAATCTTTGCGCGTAAGGTGATCTTCATCCGTAGGCGCGCTGCCGGATACACTGAGGTTGCCTGAAGAATCAAGTCTCACTGTCTGGTAATTCACGGCCGACTCATATCTTCTGAGCAGGAGGTCTCCGTCCGCTGCATTCCATATAATACCGCCGCCGTTCGTATCATCCGGTTTCTTTAGCCTGAAAAGGCTGTTCGATGTACCAAGGGCCCTTACCGACAACTGCCTGCCTGAGGTCCCGTCACCCACTGTAAGGTCTCCTGTCAGAAGTCCTCCCGTAAGCGGTAATGCCTGAACCTGAGCGGCCGTTACACCATGCGGGTTAGCCGTGTCTGATACGTGGCTGTCAAGGTCTGCCTGTGAGGCTTTTGTGTTGAGCTGTCCCATTGATGCACCGTCGGTATCATCCGTCCCGTCCGCGATCTGTGTTATCTTCTGGCCGCCTGCATTGAATGGGGCTGTAAGCGGTTGTGACCCGTCAAGTTTATAGTATTCCGTAGCATCCATACCGATACGAACGATAACGAAAACTCCGTCGCCGAACTGTAGCGCGTTGTCATTGTAGACCGTTTCACCCGCAAGGTCCCCGCCTGCGAACGTGTATCCGTTCGTATCGTCAACACCTATAACCATCCAGTATGCCCCTGCTCTGTGGCCGGTGCTGTCCGGGTACTCGTCGCCTGCTGTAGGTGTGAAGCTCCCGACCGGGTATGCACCGCTGTCAAGCATTGAGTAGTGGACTTTCCCGTTCGTGTCAAGCACTATCGGTTTCCCCGCGTCCGCTGAACCTGTTGATTCGTCAATGAATGCCGTCTGTCTGTAGTAGTCCGAATCGTGGTAGTGTACCGTATCCGCTTTTCCGTCAAGTGCCGTCTGGGTATCGGTGGATACAGGAAAGTCCGCCGGTTCAAGTCCATCCACCTTATCCGCATCAAGACCGGAACCGCCGCCCATGTTCCCCTCTGTCCATACCTTATCTCCGTCAATGGTCATTGAGCCGTCGTTCTTGAACTCAAAAGTAGCGTCAATATTTGTTCCGTCCTGTGAAAGTTCAATCCCTAATGAGTTGTTCGCGCCGTCAGCCGTGACCCTTGATATCATGGTGCCGTTCTCTCTCTTTGAGACTATGGAGGGCATATCGGTGCCGTCGTGTTCAAGATTGAGGTCGTCCGTCATCGTTCCGCCTGCAACGGGTACATATTCGCTATGGGTATGGCCCGTGTCCGATTTGCCGTCAAGCGCTGTCTGGGTCGCATCCGATATCGGCAATTCGTTCGGTTCCATTCCGTCCAGCTTGTCTGCATCCGGTGCCTTGCTTGCAAAGGCTACACGCCACGTTGCGGGGTCTGTGCTGGGCTGTATACCGGTATTGGCGACAAGTGCTGTATATACCGCCGTTCCGTCCTTTGCCAGCGCCCCTTCTGTGTACTCCGTATTCGTATCCCATTCCGGTACCCCGTTCTGGCTGAGGTGTACGAAATACTGGGTGAATGTCTGCCAGTAGTAGTTATGGCCCTCATGCGGCGGCTTTTCACCATAAAGGAATCCCGTATTGATTTTGTCCTGTATCGGTTTGGCTATATCCGTAGGGTCAGCCGTTCGCGCCCAGATATCCGTCTCGATTAATTGTGGTTTGTCTGCCATTTTTTTCTCCTCTAAGATTGATCAACTATGAGTTTAACACCCGCTGGTATCGGCAGTATATCAAACTGTGTGAACAATGATACCAGAAAAGTGTCTATAGGATAGTCAAGGCCCTTCAATACGATTGTCATAGGTTC
>JAOZOG010000053.1:2010-12081 GCA_029933395.1 Sulfurovaceae bacterium
CGCCCCTCGTTGAATCCCGCGCTTAACGGGTCTGTCGGCTGGTTGTCCTCTGTACTGAACCAGGGTTCATCAATGCCTATGTATGGACGCGGCTGTACCACGATACGGCCCAGCAGGTCCAGCGTGTCACCGCTTACACAGTCGATATCAAGCACCCTTGACAGGTCGGCCCCGCTGTCTATCGCTTCAAGCGCCGAAGCAATGAACGACATTATGTACCCTCTTAGATTCGGGCTCTCTTTGTATTGTGAAAGTACATCGTGGAGAGTGAACTCAAATTCAAGTTTGGAACAGTCCGCATTCTCCGTCAAGCACTTCTCGTATCTTCTGCTCTCTCTCATCAGGGGCCGCCTGTGTATTCTACCACTTCGATATCATCACGCGAAAATGAAGATATGCTGTCCATGTCTATCTGCAGCAGGTTAGCATCGCCGGGGGACGTATTGCCGACCAGAACATTTGCTATACTGTATGCCGCATCGTGGAATGGGTAGTAAAATGATGCCGCGTATACGTCGTCACCGATAAGCATCCGTCCGAATGCACACTCCTCCGTATCGTTCCTTACCCCGTTGATATAGTTCATTATCCTGTCTTTCGCATCCTCCTCTACGGAGTTGTCGAACGTATCGGCTACCACCTCGATATGAATGTATACTCTTGTGGCCACCGGTCGCTGAAACGTTACTACATGCCTGTGACCCTGTAGGTCGGTCCATTCTGTAGTAGTGTCTCCATAGAGACCGCATCCAAGTGATTTCGACCTCATTATCGCACTGCCTATATCCTCGTCAGTACCGCCGAACACTACCGGGAATATGGAGTGCGGCGGGATACCTTCCGGGCTTGCCGTTGATTCTGTATTCTCATATACAGCGCAATCAATAACGCCTTCCGTATTCATAATTTCGGCATATACGGAATCAAGCAATGCGGTACCGGGCAATGCAACGGACTTGTATCTTCTGGTCCTCAATTCCTTGTCCGTCTCTTTTTCGCGGCCCGTTATAACCGCGTCCGGGTTCGTAACTGTACCAAGTCCGTCTACGAGTGTTTCGATATTCGTTATCTGGTCAGCGCCGGAGAATACGGGACCGTTCACGGTTGAGTTCGCTATCCCTGTCCCGCTGCCGTTTGAATCGAGTGTGACATCCGATGTAAGACTGTACTCGTTCTTTGGCTGATTGTTGTCTGAAAATATCGTACCCGACGGGATAAGTGTACCCGGTACGCCGCTGAACTCCAGTGTGGCTATCGACGGGAACCCGTCCTTTCGGAATATGCCCGTGATCGAACATACCCGGTCAAGCATGATGCCTTCGGCCGTGTTCGGGTCCAGGCCGCTGTAGATTGCAAGGTTATTCTCAAATGCGACCATGATAGCCTCTGCCAGCAGGCCGTTCAGTTGTCCGTCCGGGGTAGCGGGTGAAATATTGATATCAGGGAATACCTTTTTCTGCCTGTTCCCTATATCCTCTATGATCTGGTCAAGTGTCGGAATATCGAATCCCATGCTGTTAATTGCCATTAGAGTTCCTCTCTTATTAGTTGGTTGAACGAATCCCTGTATTCAAACTGTATAAGCAGTTTTCTTATGGTTTTGTCATAGGACACGTCTATTGATATCAGCTCTTCGACATACTTCGTTGAGGCTATTGTACGTGCCACGGCACTTTTTATCCTGTCGAGGGATACATTCCTGCCTGTTAACTCCGTGAACCACGGCAGACCCTCCGTAAGGTCAAGGAACCACTCCTGATATACCGTCAGAAGTCTCTGCCTGACGTTCTCCCTCACGGCCTCGGAATCGTATGCCCTCACAAGCTGGCCGTTCTCTACTCTTACGTCATAAGTAAGGTTGTCACCCTGCACGGAAAGGGAATTGTAAGCCATGTTGAATCCTTTGTAAAATTGTATCATATTTTGGGTGGTGAAGTAACACCGCCGGAATCCCCATCGTGGATATGATTTTTCAATGAAACACTATCACAAATCACATCGCCGCCGGTTACCGTTACATCACAGTTATTCACGTTTACACCGTTTGCCGCTACGATATCGACCGAATAGGAATTTACCGTGATCCTTGTTTTGCCGTCATCGCTCCGCAACTCCATTGAACTGTTATTGTATTCCACTCCTGCCTTTGCCGATATGGTTCTGGGCCTTGAGTTGAGACCTATGATCGCCATGCCGTCGCTAAGGTGGTGATTCCTTACCTCTGTCTGATTGGCCGTTCCGCCGTTCACCGCCCACCCGTCTATGGTGCTGTCTGAGAATATAACTATACACTCATCGCCTTTCGATATAGGAAAAGTGATATGAAACCCGCCGGAACTCGGAACCGCTACCGGGACATCCACAAGCAGGGGCATTTTCTTATTTTCCCCCATGATTCGGGAATTGATAGCGGGCTGTACCGTTACGGTCATATTCTTGCTGTCGAAACTCTCTACGATGCCCGGGACGGATACCCGCATTTCTGCAAGTTCGGCCCTTACTATCGCTTTGATTAAATCTTCCAGTTCCATTTCTATGCCTTTTTACACTCAAGTGTGCTTTTAAAATTACCCTCACGACTGTCCAGATCGTGCGTTACCTTCTCCACTACGAAAACATCATTTAGCGGGTTATCGTTATCCCGCCTGTATACAAATGTCCCGATTCGCCCGCTCAGTGCCTTTGTCTCGATCCGTATCTTGTCATTCGGCTTGATCGACGGGATACACAGAACGTCAACTTTTATTTTGAATCCCTCTTTAGGGGCTTTCCCGTGAAGATTCATGCCCGTGTTTATCCATTCCGGGCTCCCTATCATCCCGGTCTCTACGCTTATCTTGTAGGCTTCCGGGTCTCTGCTTTTCCCTATAGGGCATACCACAAGGGTTTCGTCCTGTATGTTCCACGTCCAGTCCCTCGGTGTGCATAGCCGTGATATCTCTTTCGCGGCCTTTCCTGATACCGTGGTGCCTCTTAAAGTGTCTTTGGTGCCCTTGTCTATGCCTATGAACTCGGTACGTTCTGCAAGGCCCGATGTCCGCGCGATATCCTCCATCAGTGTCTTGACATCCGTCGGGGATGAATAGGTCTTGTTGATAATGCTCTGGGCCAGTGCCGTTGCCCCGTCTCCTGCTATTATCTTTGTTTCCCATTCTGTCGGCTTTTTCGTATTTATGACGGCCTGTATGTCGCCTATGAAAACAAGTTCCTCGGAATCACTATGACCGGCCGTAACCTGTATTCTTTTCGATTCGACTATTTTTGATCTTGTGGCTTCTGATACATTGTAGAGTATGACCTCACAAAAGTCCGGGGAATCGCTGCTGACATTCTTTGTGCATTTGACGGTCATCTTTGCGGGTTCGGATACCGCGATATCATCGATCTGTACTGTAAGGTTCCTTTTGAGTACCATCAGTATACCTCTATTCCCATTTCGTCCGCAACTATGACGGGCATTACATAATCTTCCAGCTCCACATCCTCAAACACTACCGCATAGAGCTGTTCATCACCATTGATGACATCATTCCCGGTGCTGTAGCTTACAAAATAAAGATTCGGGTATCCGTATGCAGTAAGGAACGGGATATCAAGCGACATCTTTACTCCGTGGACAACCCCTGCAACAGAAACATAGATTCCTTTATTTAGCGGAATGTACCGCATTGCAAGGGTAAGTTTTTCGCCGTTGTAGTCTATGATGAATTCCTGATTTTTAACGTTTGGTATCTTGTAGGCTTTCACTTCATTCTCCTATAATCTGTCGGTACAGGAATGTTGACCCCTGTTCTGCCTTGAGTTCACCGCTCTTTTTCGGTTTCAGCATCCTCGTATGGGTATCGCCGTTGTTCTTTGCGATATCCGTAGTTGATTTCCCGCCGACATCCTCCGGTACGCTTGTGGCCAGATTGTTCTCTCTCTGTTCAAAGTCTATTGTCAGTATCTCCTCACATACGGCTGTGAATCTCAATGACCCCGAAGTGTTTTTGTCCTGCGATACCCGAAGAGAGGTAATACACATATTGTCATAGGTCTCTATTCCGGCTTCAAGTGTGAAAAGCGTCCTCGATGTCTGCACCGCCTTCAACTGGTTCCAGATGGCGCTTGATTTTGAATTGAGGATATTGTTCATAAAGGTTGCCACTTCTCCGAGTTCCGGGGTGATGCCGTATGTAAAAGGTTTGAGTTCGACATCCGAAACAAGACCCGACACCGTGACCTTTGCAGGTTCGATAACAATGTGGTCGGAGTAGTTGGCCCCCGTTTCGACCGGGTACTTTGTAGGTGTGGCCCTTGATTCGTGGTCGATCTTCAGGAAACTGTCTATTGGTATCTGGGCAATATTATAGACCCCCGGGAAAAGCATCGCGCCTATCCTCGAGGAACTTATCACGTTGCCGATAAGTCCTCCTACTGTGAACATGAAATCCGTCATCTGTTGTAACCTCCCGTATCGTTGTATACTGCATTCAGTCTGTCTACCGCCGCATTGCCGGCGGCTACAGGGTCGGGTGTTCCTTCTATGTAGATTCTTGCATCTACGCGGTTGTTGCTGTTCTGCATGATGCTGCCCTGCCTTTCCTGCGGTGCGGTCGGTACACCTATGGCACTCACATCCGGGCTGAACCCTGAGAGATTTACGGTCGATATGCTCTCTTTTGCATTCTTGAGGCCCGAAGCGATACCTTTCCCCATGTCCTTGCCTGCATTTATAAGCTTTGTTGCCCAGCCTTCATTGTCAAACGGGTTCAGGTCTACGCTTTCCCATGCGGCTTTGAGTGCATATACTATTGTATCCCATAGCGCACCCAGCCACTCGTACAGCTTCTGGGCCATATAGTCGAACACTTTTGGGAATATCTCCCAGATCCACCCTATGAAGTTTCCAAGTACCTGTACCAGCGCACTCCATATAGATCCGTCTTTGAACATCTCTATGGTAGTATCAAGGTCTTCTTTCCATTCCTGATAGGTGCGGCCTGTCACCTCTCCCATGAGGGACTTTTTGCCTGCCATCCATCCCGCGATATCCTCAAGCGCCGCAAGTGCTAAACCTATGGCACCCAGCATCCCGCCGAACTTTACAAGGCCGCCTATCGTCATAGGTCCCGTTCCGATAAGTCCAAGGCCTATGAGTGATGCCTTTATTGCAGGGAGTGCGGCTGTTAGTGCCTGTACCCATGCAAGCATTTTTGCGAATACCAGAACGCCGCCGCCCAGCATAAGCATATTGAGTGCCGTTCCTACTCCTCCAAGGGCATTGATGAGACCCATGAATATATCCACAAGTGCCGAAACCGTGGACAGCATAACGCCAAATATGTCACTAAGCGTTTTGGCCGCCTCTGCTATTTGCAGGGAGATTATCTCTTTGTTGAGCCTGAACCACTCATTGAACTTTTTAACAAGCGGTGTAATGTACTTTCCAAGCAGTCCCGCAAACTGTTTTGTTATGGAACGCAGGATCTTGTAGGTGTATGATATCTGCTGGTTGTAGTCTTTGGCACCCTCTATAGCGTCACCGGTCAGGAAACTGTTGTTTATGGCCTCCTGTATGTCTGCCATTGAGATACCGCGCTCTATTGCGTAGGAAAGTGCTTTTGCAGCGTCCGCCCCGAACAGTTTTGAGGCAAATTTTGACGCTTCTTTTCCGTCGAGTTCAAGCAGCTTGCTGAAGGCCGTGTCAAAGTCGGCACCTTCACCCAGTCCCATTTCCGCAAGTGCCTTTTTGACCGTTTTGCTTTTCTTGTCAAAGTTGGCCATGTACTTCGTTACATTCTCATAGGTTACCCCGACCCCTGCAAGGGCCGTGCTGTACCCCTCTATGATATCGTATGATACACCTATGGAATCTGCAAGTGCCGCTTGTGTAGCCGTGAACCTGTTTTCCGCTGTTGTGGCTCCCAGCATGGCTGTCGAAAACTCCATGAATCGCCTGACCATGTTCTGTGTAGCCGCCTGCAGAACGCCCAGCGTCTTTATAGCTTCATCAAATCCTTTCGGGTCGAATTCGGCACTTAGTTCGTATACTATTTTTTCGATAACGCCTTCTGCCATGTAAAATCCTGAAAAAGTGTTTTGTAGATTATATCATTTTTTTTGTGCGGGTACGGAAGGGCGGGGGTAGCCCCCCTATTTTTCGTGAGTTCTTTTTTCGATAAGGTTCTTTACAGATATGGCCTGCAGCATGTCCGCCAGATCATCCATATCGTAGGTGCCGTCCTGCATTTCTTTGAGCGTGGCCATGCCTGCCAGTATAGGACCCCACAGGGTCATATTGATATGCAGTTTCCCTATTTCGCTTTCCGTGATGAGTTCTTTGCCCCTGCTTTTGAGGAATCGCGGCTGGCTAGAAACTTTCCCAGGAAACCCCCGAAGCTGAACGTCAAAAGTTCTTTGGTAATCATAAGTGCAAGATAGTACGGATCCGAATCCTCGAACATTGCAAGATCGTCAATATGCGTTATTTTGTCGCCGTTGATGAATACGAACCCGCTTGTGACTATCTCTTCAATAAAGGATTGCAGCTGTTCCGGTCCTACGCGCTCCGTGATGTCGTCAATGACCCCTGCCATGAGTTCTGCCTGCTCGGATTCTTTCCCGGACATACCGCCCGCAAGTTTGATGATCGAACCGCCTATCATATTTTGAAGCTTTGCAAGTACAGGCATACCGACCGACGGGCTGAATTTAACAAGCCTGATATCAAGGCCGTCAAGCTGTAATGTTTTTTCTTTTTTCATTTTTCACTCCCATATAGTGTGGCCCGCAATATGGGTACGGGCCGTTGAATTGTAGCATAGCGCGGGTTAAATCTCTTCTGAGCCTGCCTGATATGTACGGACGAATGGTGAAAGGAATACCCACTCTACTTCACCGGCCGTTGCACCTCTTGAGAGGTCAGGGACCTTCTGAATAACACATTTGTCCGCTGTCGTTTTGGTATCGGTGCCGATCTCCGTGATCACCAGCGGTGCTACAAATAATGCCCCAAGCTCTCCGGCGCGCGCTTTGCCTGAAAGAAACTCGTTTGTTGCCGACCCCGCCTGCAGTGTGATCGTGATCGTACCGCTCATATCCGTACTCTGGGAGAATACACCGTCCCCCTGCATACCGATTGATAGGTCTACCGCATCTTCTCTTCTCGTAACCTGTATAACGTCGTCACCGCCTGCGAAGCCGCGCATAGTGTGGCCGCCGTATGTGGCTATGACATTTGCCGCTGAATAGACTGTTGTTGTTCTACCGTTTGACATTTTGAATCCTTTTTATTTGGTTTGGTTGGCCCGCCCCCTACAGGGAAAGGCGACCCTCAATAGTGACGGAATGCACCGCTGATGCCAGTCTTGCACGAAATGAAATGTCGGGTGCAACCCTGTCCGCCTTGTCCGCCGGGCTTGCATCAATGACGCGACCGCTCCAGATCTCATAGGATGGGAGCTCGTTACCCTCTTCGTCAATGTCGGACCCGATAAACCCGTTCGTATCATACTGGATCAATGCACCTTCAACCTCGTACTTCAAGAGGTCCATACCGCGCTCTGTGTATGGTATCTTTGTGGACGTTCTGGCCAGCGCTCCGAATACCCTTGTGGTTATCTCGGCTGCAAGTGCATCGGAACAGTGGATATTATCTAGATATTCACCGCTTGACGTGATGCCCTCATGTATCATCTTGATGCCGGCCGTCTCTACTACAACGTTCCCGCGCTTGTCATTGATCGTTGCAAGCTGCGCGCCCGTGATATTCTCGTGGTCAACGAGTGCAATATCCTTGAACTTCAGCGTCTTGACCGTATCGGTACCGCGGAATGATGTGGTTGCAAGGATCGCGAAGGCTCCGATTTCCGCATAATCGATCGGGTTTCTTGTGTAGAATCCGCATGTCCTGCTGTAGCCCGTTGTCTTTAGTACGCTTAGAATGTCCGTAATGTCCGTTCCGTCAAGTACCTTTTTGTCATTCGTATTGACCATGAATACTTTTTCATTCGCCTCTACCCAGTCGGCGCAATCCGTGATTTGCGTCACATCCTCACGGTACTGTCTGTCAAGTGCAACAGCGTAGAATCCGGCATCCTCTTCCAGTGCCTCCTGCAGCGTGGTCTGAATCGGCTCCATTGTAGCGTTCGCCCCGCCTGAAAATTGCGTAATGAACAGGTTGAGACCCGGTTCCTGAAAAGTTGCATTTTTGATCTCGATCGTATTGAAGAATGAACCCGTCCAGTGACCCGTGACATCAACCACCGCGCCGGTAGCAACTGCCTCATACCAGGGATGCTTTCCGATAAGTTCCGCAACTCCAAGGGCCACGTCAGTATCTGCTTCTGCCGCTGTTGTTTCGTATGTGAAAACATAGTCATCAAAAGTGATGATGATCTTGCCGCCCGTTGCCGATGTTCCGGTGAAGTCAAGTTGCGCTGTCGCTACGCTTGCATCCGTTTCGATGGATGACTTGATGACGTAGAAATCACGCGGCATAGGTGTCTGGGACCACCAGAAGAGACCTGCATGATACGGCCCTGAATCGGTGGGATAGTCAGCCGCTAAATCCGTCAATGATGTATACTTTTTGATTCTGGGTCTCGGGTCTGTCATATCCGTAGGGTGTACGAATGCCAGTGACCCGAAATCCATCTGCTGAGGTGTTCGCGTCTCTCTTGTAATGTTGACTACAATGCCGACATCTGATATCTTTACCATGATAAATCCTTTGTTTTGATTTGTACAATTGTATCATATTTGAAGTTACGGTGTATAGCCGGGTTCCTCTATGGTTGTATCCACGATTTGTGTTCCATCCACGGAGTTGTAGCCTTTGACCGTTACTTTGCCTATTGTCTGTATGATGTCCTGATATGTTGCCGTGTAATGCAAGAGTATCGGGATATCCGCTCTGTACCTGCTTCTCTCATTTTCCAAAAATGACATATTGGATGATTCGCCTATGGAGTTGATACCAAGATTGACCGCTTCAAGCGTTTCGAGTGATTTTGTCATCCATATCCGGGTTTTGATCTCTTCGGCTGTTTCAAGGGTATTCTCTTTCGTGATGACCCTCATCCGCAAATTCACCACCCCGCGATAAATTGCATTCTCTTCTATCTGGTCGCTAAGGTCGATACTCTTGTATCTAAGTTCTGCCGGCATATCGGAAGTCACGGATACCACCTCCAGCACGATAAAGTCATTGTTCGGTTCTATGCCGTTCTGGTCTGCAAAGATAATATCCTCGATATTCTGTGGTACGAATGCTTTGGCCCACGTGTATAATTTTTCTTCAAGAGGTGTATGTATTCTCAATTTTCGCCTCCGTGTACTTTGTAGTCTATTTGCCTTACCATGTGCTGTGTATCCACAAGCGGCGTATTACCGCCCTTCCTGAGCTGTGTAGATTCCGCATTCTCAAGCAGTCCGATATCATTGCTGAAGACGTGTTCCCTCATGCTCTTTGCGGCCGCTTTGCCAACCTTGTCAAGTTCTGCGCCCAGCGCTTCCGGGGTCTTTGTGTATACCCGCATTGCATCCTTCATCATTTTGTCATTGATCGACTTGTCATACTTGAATGAGAGGGATAGCCACGGACGCGACGGCATTTTGCCGACACCGAATTCATGTATCGCGCCTATCATAACGACGCTGGTTATCTCATTCTTTCCAAGTTCTTTGCCGCCCTCTCTTCTCGGATAGTCCTGAGCGTCCTCATGCAGTCCTATGGTGACGGAATTGTTCTTATTGATCGAGCGGGTCATCTTCACTACTTTGTCCTGTAGTTCGTCACTCAATTCTCTGAACACCGCAACGGGTGCCTTTCCGTTCACAAGGACTTTTATGGCCATTACGGTGTCCTTACCTTCGGAACGGTCCCAACGCCGCCTAAAGTAGTCATAGTGTCCGCTATCCATGCTTCCGGGATACTTTCCTCCAGACAGGTGTCCGAAGATGAGGTGTCCAGGATATCGCCTGAACCCGTCTCATATTCTATTTCTACCTTGTCAACTTTTTTCTTTCGCACCATGCCTACAGTGGATCCGCCGCTTATGGATTTGCCGGTGTCTATCCATGTGTAGA
>JAOZOG010000263.1 GCA_029933395.1 Sulfurovaceae bacterium
ATTCGTTTTAAATAATAAATTTATAAAAGTATATATAATTACATATAATAATAGTTTTATAACAAGAAGAAAATATAAATCAAAGCTTAATAAGTTTAAGCCATATATACAAATATAATAGGTAGCAATCGAAATAAGCATATGTACTAGCATAGGTTTGAAAAATTTTTCAATGCTCAAATCTATCTCTTTAGCTGCGTAAAAAATATTTAAAGCTACTCCCAGGAAATTTTGGATAACCAAACCATATAAAAAACCCATGATTCCAAACTGAAAACCCACATAAAAGGTTATAAGAGCGAGAATTTTTTTATAAACTTCCAGAATGAGATAGTCTTTCGAATTTCCCTGGGCTTTGAGGATATTGACAAGCAAGGCGCTGATAGGATATCCAAATCCACTAAGTAGTAGGACTTTGAAAAACTCTGCAGAGGGTAGCCATTTTTCCGAAAAGAGCAGTGTTATAATTTCTTCGGATGTAAGATAGAGCATGCCAAGTAATAAAAAAACGATAAAACAGATGAGTTCCAAGGTTTTGATGGTTATCTGTCTAAACTTTTCCATCTCGTTTTGGACTTTGCTGAGGACAGGAAAGAGGACCGCCATGAGACTGCCCGAGGAGTACTGGATGACTAGGCCGTAAAGCCTTTTCGCCTGATCGAAAAAGCCAAGCATCGAAGAGGAAAAGAGCTTTCCAATGATCAATACATCGAGGCGGGAAAAAATAGTTTCCAGTAAACCGGAAAGAAAGAGATGAAAACCGAATCCCCAAAGTTGTTTGAGTGCTTTGAATGAAAACTGAAATGTCGGTATCCAGCCCGAGGCGTACCAGACAATAATGTTGTAAAAAATGCTTTTTAGAATAACTTGTGCGACCAGGCTCCATACCCCGGCACCCATAAAAGCCAATGATACACCGACAATGCCGCTTGCGACAGATGAAAATACATCCGCTTTCGTTAAAGCTGCAAATTCGAGCTCTCTTTTCAATTTATTAATCTGTATGGCACTAAATGAATTGATAAGAAAAAGGGAGGAGATAACTTGAAGGATGGGGATGAGCTCTTCATTGTGATAAAAATCGCTGATCCATGGCGCAGAAAAAAATGTAACGAAGGTTAAAAATGTGCCTACGGCGATATTGAAAAAAAAGACCGAACTGTAATGTACCGGATGTATCCTACGTCGCTGAATAAGCGCGCTGCCAAGCCCTACATCTGTGAAGATCATTGCCAGTCCCACTACTACCATGGCCATGGCGATTAGTCCAAAAGCAGAAGGATCGAGAAGTCGAGCCAGAAAGATCGTGACAATAAATGAAGTCCCATGTCTGGCAAACTTGCCAAAAAAATCCCAAAGAAATGCTTTAAAGCCCTGCTTTTTTAAAGTGCTCACTTTTTTTCTTGATATCGTATTAGGATTTCATTGGCTTTATAAACATAAGTTTTTCGAGCTCATCATGATCGAGATAAGGTCTCATATCTTCGAAAGGTCTATTGAAATCTAGTCGAGGTTCGACGGTCGTCATGCTTCCTTCCAGTCGGATGTCTAGGAGTTCACTGTGATCTGTTTCCAGACTTTTTTTGATTGTTTCCAAAATTTCATCCATACTGCTTGATTCGTGTCCTGGTATTTCATATGCTTCTGCAATTTTTTTAAAACTGGGAACACTGTAATCTTTTAATGAGCCTACGCAATTACCATTGAGATATGTGTCTTGTCTTAATTTTACCATGTGTAGGCTTTTATTGTTGATTATAAATATTTTGACAGGAAGATTTCTTCTATGGATCACTTCGAGCTCCTGAAGATTCATTTGAAAACCACCATCTCCAGAAATGACAATGGCCCGTCTGCCTGTGCCTATGGTAGTGCCGATCGCTGCGGGAAGCGCAAATCCCATGGTTCCGAATCCTCCGGAGAATAGAACTCTCTGATCACCTTTTGTTTTAAGTGATTGTGCCACAATCATCTGGTGCTCACCCACATCTACGCATATAATGTCGTCATCTCTGAGGTATTCGGAAAGCTCTGAAATAATTTTGTTTCCTATTTTGAGCTGTTTGTCAAGGGTGTATTCTGAAGGGAATTTTTCTTTGTAGTCGAGAACCTTGTTTTGCCAGTTATCTATCTGTAGTGAGAATGAATGCTGATTGAGCTTGTCGAGAAAATTGGTGACATCGGCCAGAATGGGAAAATCGACATTGAGTCTCAAACCAAGTTCATTGGGATCTGAATCTATTTGAATAATGGTGGCCTCTCTGGCGAAACTCTTTGTATTTCTGCCTGTTTGGAGATAATCAAGTCTAGACCCCAGTACCAGAAGTAGATCTGCATTTGCTATAGTCAGATTGGAATATCGATTCCCAAAATTACCTATAAAGCCCAAATTGTATTTGTAGTCGTCTTTGATGACATCTTTGCCCATCAGCGAATAGACAACCGGAATGTTTGTTTTTTCTACAAATTTTTTCAGTTTCTCTGCTGCATGGTTTGCATGTCGCAGACCTCCTCCTACAAGGAGGACGGGTCTTTTGGCATTATTGATGAGGTTGGCAATTTTTGTTATAGTTTCATTGTCCACATCAAGGTTTCTTGATGAAAGGTGGTGATACTCTTCACTTTCAAAAAAAGATTCTTTTTCGTCAGGATTGAAATCGGTTCTGAATTGGAAGTTTTCAGGCAAACTGATAAGAACTGGCCCTTGTCTGCCTTCTTGTGAATAATAGTAGGCTTTTTCCAACTCATATCTGAGATTGTCCAGCCCATCTATAGCAGTGGCATATTTTGTGATTGGTTTGACGATAATAATGATATCGGTTTCCTGAAATCCGTATTGACGAATACATTTTTCACCTTTACATTCATCCGGTGGAAGGTCTCCCACTATAAAGATACCAGGGATCGAATCAAAATAACAGTCAGCTATGGCCGTTACGAGATTTGTTCCACCCGGACCACTGGTAACAGTAGCTACTCCTGGTCTACCTGTGACACGAGCGTAAGCGTCTGCAGCAAATCCGGCTCCCTGCTCATGAATAGTAAAAACATTCTCTATATTGCTGTGTTTATCGATCGAATCACAAATGTGTGCATTTTTGCCTATATACGAAAAACTGCCTATTGTAACGTTTTTGCCTATAATGCTG
>JAOZOG010000264.1 GCA_029933395.1 Sulfurovaceae bacterium
AGGAGAAAAAATGAAACAAATTACCGTAATGGAAAAATATCCGGTCTTTACACTGGAAGTCAACAAAGAAGAGACAAGTTATGAGAATGTGGATGAGATTTTGGCTCACCTCAAAGAGAAGATCGATACACATCCGATAGCAACGTATATCGGCATCTTCGACCATTATGCCCACACGACATCACTGGCAGAGGGTCATATAGGTGAAGGGATCAAGGCAGCCAAAAACATTATCTGCTGCTTTGGAAAAAGCCTGCCCAAACCTGTCGTCCTGGCAGTGAGGCCCCGATCGATTGGTGTTGCCGAGATGGAAGATCGTTTTATTATCAGTTTTCTGGAAGCACCCAATCCTGAAGCCAATGATGCGATGGAGAACTGGGTCAAAGCGATCGCGAACAAGCAATGACCTTTCGATATCTTCTTTTGCTCCTCATTCTGTTCCTCTTTGGGGGATGCAAGGAGGAGTATCCCGTCTATGCTTCTTTTTGCGAGCAGAACACGACAGCATTCCCCAAGTGTCTCCATTATGCCATTATGGATAAAAAAGAGAAGCATGCGATTGAGAAAAGCTTTGGGTTGAAGGATGATGCGCAGTGCTCCTACCGTGTACAGCTGATAAAATATTATGTCGGTGCCTGCGATAATCCAGTTGTAAAAAGTGTCGGAAGTGACTTCAACGGCTATATTCGCATCGAGATCAAAAAAGGTTTCAAGTGTTACTATAAGATACAAAGTGACTATAAGAATGACGCTGACGCGGCCTTCGAGAGGGTACTGAAAAAGATCGAAACAGAGAGAAGAGCACAAAAAATTTCTAATTAAGACTAAATTTATCTGATTTAGGGAATAATACTTTTACAAAACAATTTTAAAAGGAAATAAAATGTCAACAACAGTAACATTTAAAAACGACACAGTATGTCATCTTGCAGGTAATGAGGTCAATGTAGGCGATAAAGCGCCGGTAGTCACAGTAGTCAACTGTAACCCAATGCTTCAGGATGAGCAGGTAGGTGGAGAGGGTAAAGTTCAGCTCGTGGTAGCAGTTCCTTCACTAGATACTCCTACATGTGATGCTGAAACAAGAAGATTTAACACAGAAGCGGCATCTCTTGATGGTGTAGAAGTGGTCACAGTCTCTATGGACCTTCCATTTGCAGCAGCCAGATGGTGTGGTGCAGCCGGCATCGACAGTATCAAAGTATGTTCAGATTTCAGAAATAAAGATTTCGCTAACGCTTATGGCGTACTTTTGGCAGATGGTCCTTTGGCAGGTCTGCTCGCCAGAGTGATCTTTGTGATCGGTAAAGACGGCAAAGTCAGCTACAAGCAGGTCGTACCTGAAATCACAGCTGAGCCTAACTACGAAGAGGCACTTGCAGCAGCAAAAGAGGCAGCAGCCAAGTAAATCTCTCTGCAGACTGTACTTGCAAAGCTCCCAGCCTTCACGGTTGGGAATTCTATTATTAATTCACTACTTAACAAAAATTAAAATACCTTCATTTTTTCTCAACAAACCTATAAAAATATGCTAAAATTGTTCTCGCAAAAGGAGAGCGGATGAGATACGTGGGAGTGTTTATTGCATTCATGATACTTTTTTCAGGATGCAGCAAGCAGCCAAAAGTCAAAGGGAAATATTACGATATCAAAGAGTGCAAAAAAGAGATGGCACTCGCTGAGGATATCGATGAAGGGGAACGTATCGATATGATTGTTGTCTACAAATCCAAAAGAAAAATGGAGCTCTATCGCGATGGTGAGGTGGTCGATACACTTCCGGTTTCACTGGGAAAAAACGCGACCAAAGGGGACAAAATCAGACAGGGCGACTACAGGACACCGGAAGGGCAGTACTGGATACGTCGAAAACTCTGTTCCCAGAAATATTACCGTTCACTCTGTATCTCCTACCCTAATGCCAACGACATACAGCAGGCACGTGCACGAGGTGTGAAGCCGGGCGGCGATATTACGATTCATGCACAGCCGACCTGGAATGCAGACGGTAACGGAGACAAGCATACGCTCTCAAGAAACTGGACGGAAGGATGCGTAGCTGTCACCAATAAAGCGATGGAAAAGCTATGGTATGCGGTGCGTGAAGGGGTTCCTATTGTTATCAAGAAATAAGAGATCGATCGTTTATCGTACCGATTACCGTGCAAAGGAGTAGAGATTCGCTATACACAGAAGCAGATAGACAAGTACCAGCGCCAGAAATATATCAATGAACTCGAGAAAGTAAGCAAAAATTTATTTCGGATGTTTCGCAATAAAGAGTTGAAAGCAGACGCTTTTGCCAAAAAATTTAGAGAACTCAAAGAGAAGCTCTCTACTACGCAGAAAGCTCCTTTGGATCTGGAGTACTACAGGGAGTTGGAAACTTATATCGATCGCCTCTTTAGACAAATTGCTTTTTCAGAGGATTTCGATGACAAGACGCTGGATGACATTCGGGAGGCAGAGATGAGTAATCTCAACCGCTTGCAAAAAATGAAAAACAGCACCTCTTACAAAAAGGCAAAACACAAAATAAGCAATGAAGATTGGGGTTAAAGTCCGCATTTTAGCTAGGTATGAGCATTTATATATTATGATAGTAATTAATATTGGACAAAGGAAGGAGTAAGAGATGAAAAAAAGTGTGTTAACGATACTTTTTGCAGTAATAAGCACAATAGCCATGGCAGGTGGCGATATTGTCGCAGTAGAGAGTAATAATGGTGCAGCAAAAGACTCTTGCGAAAGGGGTGATGTCTATATCGACCGTGATACCAACCTGATGTGGCAGGATGCACCTTATGGTGATGTGGAAGATGGTGCTTACAAGCACAATCGGTCTGCAGGCAAAGCCGGAAGATGGCGCTACGCCAAAAGCTACTGCAGTAACCTCGTCTATGCAGGATTTGACGACTGGCGTTTACCAAAAATCGATGAATGGGTCGAGCTTTATGATAAGACCATCCGTTTCAAGCATACTATAGATGTAGATTTCTGGAGTTCTACCCCGTCCAAAGGAAATACCTACTGGACACTCTATCCTATCGTAATGGGACAGCCCTATGCGCACAAGAGCAGTGATACACACTATATTCGTTGTGTCCGTTGTTTGGATTGAGCCAGCTCGGTAATTGAATCATA
>JAOZOG010000265.1 GCA_029933395.1 Sulfurovaceae bacterium
GGGCACCAGCACACCATCTGCAACGTGGCCTTCGCTGACCTGCTTCTCCTGCCGGTTTCTGCTCAGTGCTTTGGCGAAACCTGTCGAGATCCCTTCGATCTCGATTCGATATCTCTCTTTATCCCGCTCCATATGCGCTTTGGCGACCCCGATTTCACCCAAAACCCCAAAACTCACCTTGTATTCAGCCTCTATCGTTTCTGCCTGCACTATGACTGCCAGGCAGATCATTGCCATCACTGTCTTCATTATTTTTTTCATACCATATCATAGCGATATTTGGATAAAATGGCATTTTTACTATTTTAACCTAGAGGAAACCAATGGCTGCCGATACACAACTGATCGATCAAAACATGACTGCCAATACACACCTGATCAATTCACTCGATATGGATGTCCCCGGTGCTATTCAACCTTTTTTGAACAGTCTCTACAGCGGAGATTTTGGAGAGTTCTGGGCGCTCTCCTTCTGGGGCATCCCTATGGCAAACTTTTTCGCTGCACTCCTGGTCTTCGGCTTCTTTCTGCTGTTGCGCAAGTTTTTTACACGGATCATCATCAGTTTTTTGACATTTCTCGCCAAAAAGTCAGATACGTCCGTCGATGACAAAATCATCGACGCCCTGAAAGAGCCGATCCGTTTTGCTTTCATCGTGGTGGGTATCCATCTCTTTTTTCTCCTGATCTTCAAAGAGAATGATTTCATCAAGCTGATCCTCGAATCTCTGATCATCATTACCCTCTTCTGGGCACTGATCTCCATCGTCGAGTCCCTCAAGGGAATACTCTACCAATACAGCAACGTCAACGATCACCTCTCCAAAGAGATGAGTGCCTTTATCGTCAGGATCATCAAGGTCACCATCTTCGCCATCGGGCTGAGCACCCTTCTCTATACTTGGGGGATCAATGTCACGGCCCTGATCGCCTCACTGGGACTGGGCGGTCTGGCTTTTGCCCTCGCCGCCAAAGATGCCGCCTCTAACCTCTTCGGCTCTATCGCCCTGCTGATGGACAAATCGATCAAAGTAGGCGAATGGGTGAAGATCGGCAGCGTAGAAGGGGTCGTCGAAGATGTCGGGATGCGCACCACCAAAATCCGCTCCTTCCAAAAGTCACTCATCACCGTCCCCAACCAGGTCGTCGCCAACAGCCCGATCGAAAACTTCTCCCGTCGCGGCATCCGACGAATCAAAATGCGTATCGGACTTACCTACGATACCAACAGTCAGCAGATCGAAAATATCACTCAGGATATTCGCGGAATGCTCAAAGCGCATCCGGGCATCTCTCAGAAGGATACGACACTGGTCAACTTCGACAGCTTTGGAGACAGCGCCCTAAGTATCTTTATCTATACCTTCACCCATACATCAGTCTGGGCCAGATATCTGGAGATCCTTGAGGATATCAATATCAAAATTATGCATATTGTCGAGAAGAATGGATCAAGCTTCGCCTTTCCATCGCAATCGATCTATGTAGAGACAGTACCGGAAAAGAGCGACTCGTAGGCCAAAGCGTCTCCGCTCCGACCTGCAGATCAAATTTTTGGATATAATCGCATTATTATCTATATAACACGAAAGAATATTATATGAAAAAAGTAGCTATTTTAGGGCGCCCCAATGTGGGCAAGAGTTCTCTCTTCAACCGTCTGGCACGGGAGAGAGATGCGATCACCTCGGACTTCTCCGGAACGACACGTGACGTGAAGAAACGTATCGTGACCATCTCCGGAGACCGTGATTTTGAAGTGATCGACACAGGCGGGATCGACTATAGCAGCGAACTCTTCAGCAAGGTGGCGGAACTTTCACTGAGAGCAGCCGAGCAGGCCGACATCATCCTCTATATGGTTGATGGCAAGACACTTCCTGATGAAGAGGACAGAGAGCTTTTTTACCGCCTGCAAAAACTCGAAAAACCCCTTGCTTTGATTGTCAACAAGATCGACAACGATAAAGAGGAGGAGCGATATTGGGAGTTTCTGGAGTTTGGCGCAGATGCCACCTTCCCGATGTCCGTCAGCCACAACCGCTACTTCAATGACTTCTATGCCTGGCTGGAGCAGTATATCTCTCCCAGAGAAGAGAAACCGGAGCTGAAGCTCACCGAAGAGGTAGATCCTTTTGCGGAAGAGGAACATATGGCTTCAGAAGAAGAGGACGACAATGAGATTCGGGTTGCGATTATCGGGCGGGTCAATACCGGCAAAAGCTCTCTGCTCAACGCCCTGCTGGGAGAGGAGCGCTCTGTCGTCAGCGATGTCGCCGGAACGACGATCGATCCGATTGACGAAAAGCTGGAGCATAACGGCTACGAGATCACCTTCGTCGATACGGCGGGTATCAGAAGAAGAAGCAAAATCGTCGGCATTGAAAAGTATGCACTCGGACGTACCGAAGCGATGCTCGAAAAGGCCAATCTGGTCCTCCTGATCATCGATGCAACCGTCGGTGTCACGGAACTCGACGAGAGAGTTGCCGGACTGATCGAAAAGTATCGACTCGCCTGCCTGATCGTCATCAACAAGTGGGATATCCGAGAAGAGAAGAGCTACGAAGATGCCGTCAACGAGATCCGCGACGAGCTGAAATTTCTCCACTACGCCCCATTGATCACCATCTCTGCCAAAACGGGTATACGCGTTCACAAGATCCTTGATCAGATCACTGCAATCTATGAACGCTACAAGCAACGTATCCCTACTTCCAAACTTAACGATGTACTGAGGGAAGCGATGAACAGACATCACGTCCCCTCCCATAATGGTGCCGTCGTCAAGATCAAGTTTGCCACACAGTACGAAACAAAGCCACCAAAAATCGCTTTGATCACCAACCGACCCGAGGGCCTTCATTTCAGCTACAAACGTTATCTGGCAAACTTTCTAAGAAGCCGTTTCGATTTTGAGGGGGTTCCCCTGGATATCGTTGCAAGGAGACGGGGTGAACGGACAGAAGAGTAGGGTGCGCCTTGCGCACCAAAAATGTGAAAAACAAATTCTATACACAATAATGACAAAAAACTATTTTAACTATTTTAACGGACAATATCAATGAAAACATGTGACGTACTCGATCTCATCGGCAATACGCCTCTCATCTCTCTGAGAAATGAAAACATTCTCGC
>JAOZOG010000266.1 GCA_029933395.1 Sulfurovaceae bacterium
GTTATGTAGCATACGACTCCTCCCCTCCGGGGGAATGAACAAGATTATTTTTTTAGCTTAGGTTTTTAAATTATAGGTGAATATCAACTATGTATCAATACCAAAAAAACAGATTGCTGCCACTACATATTTAATCTCATTTTGTATCATCCTGCCGTATAATTTTTTTATACTTGTTCGATGTTAAAAATGCAAAATTACAGTTTTCTGGAAACAGTTTCCCTCTTGGATATCAGTATCGATACTCCCTTTCGGAAAAATGTAAAAATGTAAAATTTATCCAAAGGAACTACAATATGGGACTTTACAAGCTGGAAGACCTGCATCCTTTTATTCCGAAACTCACTCCTTATGGAATAACAGATGGAGGTAGAGCTGCGCTGCACTATCACTTTGATGAGCAACTGCATCGAATGTTTGCAGAATTACAAATTCCTGACTCTTCATTCTTTGATTTGCAAAAAATCCTCTCATCCCGGCTCGATCTGATGGATTGGTTTGCACAGAAGAGTAAAGAAATTGTAAAAGAGATTTTTCATGACTACACCCGTTTTACAACCATCGCTTTTGATGACGCAGCCATCATAAGACACCAGAGCAACACAAGAGAATATCTACAGAAGAAGCTATTTCCCGATTTGGAAAAGCAGCTTCGGATAGTTTATCCAAACCGTGGCCTCAATCCAAGACTGGAAGAGTTTGCCTTTGAGGGGCTCTTTGACTATGGGACCAAATGGCATGTTTTACACTATGGCGACAACCGTCCCACCCTGCTGGTTGAGTATATACCGGCATTGAATCTGGTAATGCTCGATAGTCTGCTGGAGAGTGCGACTGAAGTTTACCACGATCTTTCCGGTGATGATCTCAAAATCTATTTCGAGAAACTGGAGTTGGATTTCCCTGTCAGCTACCTCAAGATCAAAATCATCGATCATTTTGTCCGTTTCTTTCTGGATGAATACAAGATTGCTTCCGTTTTGCAGCCATTTCAGGAAAATGAATTGACCCATCGGCAATTTGAAAATCATGAAAGGCTGCGTAACGTTACAAGCAAAACAGAATACCACTACAGGGAGCTGTCTAAACTCACAAAGGCACTAGACGAAAACACCGGCAGGGTGCCTAAAGATGCACCTGCGGAAGCACAAACACCGGAAACGAAGAGAGAGGAATTTACAAAATTACAAAATTATTCCAAAGAGGGTATCGCCAAGGAATCAACGAAGAGCCATATGCCAGTAGAGGAGCCGGCGCCTTCTTTGTCTGCAGACATTGCCGATGCAAACTCGCAGCAGGCTGATGATCACTATTCCCTGAAAGAGAGGGTATCGGGCAAAACCTTCGGAGATACCAGCGAAGATGTCATTGGCAACTTTCACATGATGGAGTACGAAGGAAGAAAAAAGCTCTGCAAAAAAGAATGGAATGAAAAGCTGAACAAAGATATGCTTACGGTCGTCAGCGATCCCTTTTATATCGTGGGGCGCACCTACCATATCGAAAACGATATGCGGGGTGTGAGACTGGCATCTTCCATAGAGAGGCAGACGGGAAAATACAATGCATTCACTCTGGGTGAGTTGGATGCCGCCCAAAAGCTCAAACGCAAGCTCAACGACAAAGGCTACAAGATCGCAAACCCATCCCTTGCGAGTGAATATATCAACCTTGTAGAAGAAACCCTGAACGATACGATCTATATCAGCAACAAAATCGGCTGGACTGATATAGAAGAGAAAAAAGGATTTGTCGTTCCCAAAGGAGATGGCATAGGAATCGCCCATCTGGAGTTTGACGGGAGTGATGAGAAGCTGCTGTATGCCATTCGACGGGAGGGGAGTCTGGAGAAGTGGCTGGGCATCTTCGATCTTCTCGACCTCGAAAAGGCCCATCCCCGCATATTCTTCCTGCTCGCTTCCGCACTCCTGCCGCTGTTTGCAAACTTTCATCCCCAATTTGAAGGCTTCACCATCAATATTGCCCCGGACGATAGCGAGGGCAGCAGCAGCTCCAACGGGAAAACGACTATCCAGCAACTGATGCTGAGTCTTCAGGGCAGCATCCCCAAATGGCATACCAACTGGGACAAAACTTTACTGGGTATCGAAGAGTATCTGCATACCAATGTCGGATGCTACCTCGACGATATCTCGAAAACGAAGTTGAGCAGCAAGGAGCGGGAGGAGCTCATCTACTCTATTTCCGATGGCCAATCACGTGGTACAGCAAACAAGCAGGCCAGAGAACGCAGTACCGTACTCTTTTCTACCGGAGAAGGCAAGATACTGGGTCATCAGGGCAAAGATGGTGTCTATGTGCGCTATACAGATGTCCATCTCAAGCGTGACGACTACGGCGCTCCAACTGTGGACGAGACCCGAAAGATTGTCGATCATATCAAAGCGACCGTCAGGCAGAACTTTGGATTCGTTTACCCAGAAGCCATCGATATGATGCTTCGTGGCAGGGAGGAGTTGATAGAGCGTGCGGACACCTATACGGAAGAACTTGCCGCAGATGGGCGGTTCGAAAATGCCGGTCGCATCGCCAAACGGTACGCTATGATCGCAGTCGCCGGAGAGATATTCATCGAGTCGATGAGAAGGCTTAGTCAAGACCCACAAAGATACAGCGGTATAAACTCATATGAGATAGCCAGAGAGATGTTCCTGATACACGACAAAAAACTTGTCAACCAGGAAGAGGATGCGCAGTCACTTGCAGAAAAAGCCCTTGTCGAACTTTTCGATCATTTCGATATCGATGGCGATATGGTTCTGACCGAGACGGGAGAGTATGCCGGCAAAATTGATGGTGACACTGTTGCGATCAAGGCGAGTCAGGTCAAGAAGTTTCTGCCGGAGGGTATGACGAAGCCTAAATTTTTGAAGTGGATGGATGAGAATGGTCTGCTGATCGAGAAATCGAAAAATATGGGTGGAGATGGTGTCAAGATTGAGCGGCACGATATTTTTCGTGTGTGAGGATTCAGTGGAGACCCTATTGCTTTAGTCTTTGGGGGAATGTAAGATTCTTCTCGGCTATACCGCTCATATTCTCATTTAACCACTCAATTTGCCATCCCCTATCACGTCTATCAGCCTTCTCGTCTCCTCTTTCGGGTGCCGATG
>JAOZOG010000267.1 GCA_029933395.1 Sulfurovaceae bacterium
AGTATTACGAGTATGATGAGGAGCGTTTCTATAATGCTTATCGTACCTTTCTCTCCCTGGCAAAAGTACGGGTGATCAATGCCGAGGATGACTTTCTTGCTTCTCTGGAGATGGAGAGCATCAAGCTCTACCCCAGCCAGGATATTCGGGATATCCGCTATGTATTGATCGACGATCTGCCGCATACCCGTTTTGTGCTGCGTGACTATGGAGCGTTCGATGTATTCGGCCTTGGAGAGCATATCGCGCTCGATGCTGCATTGGCGATTTTGGCAGCGCTGGAACTGGGAGAGGAGATCGAGTCGATTCGCAGCAATCTGTTGCATTACAAAGGGATTAAAAAACGTTTTGATATCGTGCAGGACAGCGACACGATGGTGGTGATCGACGACTATGGCCACCATCCGACCGAGATCAGAGCGACGATGGGCTCACTGCAGGAGTATGCAAAACTGCGGGGATTCAAAAAGATGCAGATCATCTGGCAGCCGCACAAATACAGCCGCACGATGGATAACCTGCCGGGCTTCGTCGAATGTTTCGAAGGTGCCGATGAACTGGTGATCCTCCCGATCTGGTCTGCTGGAGAGTTGGAGGTCGATATCGATCTCAAGGGTGCCTTCAGCAAGTACAACCCGATCATGGCAGATTCTGTCACCAAAGAGGATGGTATCGTCAAAGTTATCAAAGATGGACACGTCGTCAGGGAGTTCTCCGAAGGAATGGTGACGGCATTTGGTGCGGGGGATATTACGTATCAGATACGTGGGGAAATATAACTGACAATGTATTCCGTGGCCCCTCACTCGAAAAGGCTTTCCTTTTGAAAACCCTCATCCAGAAACTCGATCTTGATGGCTACATCACACAGTTCGAACAGTTCTTCGCCCGAGTCAAGCCGGTGGCGATGCAGGGGGATGTCAATCAGCACTATCGCCATATCAAAGCCCTTTCGACTGTACAGTTTCCCGAACCCAAGACAGTCCCTACGCTCGACAATCCGCTGGCAAGAATCGGCAAGCAGGCAGTACTGGGACTTGAGGAGATCTATGCATTTGTCAAAATGATTATGTACTTCAATACCCTCAAAGCGATCGAGCTGCCCGAACCGACGGCAAGTTGGATCAGGGAGATCGAGGTACCTGATGAGGTGATGGAGGTCGTCGGTTATTTCGACGAGAAGGGCGAAATCAATACGGAGATCGATCCGGAACTTTTCGATATCGAAAGAGCGATCAAGGCCAACAAGGCGGCGATCAAGGAGGGGCTCTACAAACTGGTGCATTCATCAGCCCTGAGGGACTATCTGGTCGATTCTCAGATCCACTTCCAGAATGGCGAAGAGACGATACTGGTTCGCGGAGGTTTCAACAATGTCATCAAGGCAACCGTAGTCGGCCGCAGTTCGGGAGGGCATTTTTATATCATTCCGCAAAAGATTGCTGCGCTCAAAGAGAGAGAGTCGGAGCTCCTCAGCAGGCGGGAGGAGGTCATCTACCGTTATTGCCAGAAGATTTCGGCGGTATTTTACAATTGGGAGCGCTTCCTTCGCTTTATCAACAAAGAGTATGACCGCTTTGACCACTATCAGGCAAGAGTCAGTTTTGCCAGAGCCCATGACTATGAGTTTATTCTGCCGGGCAAGCGAAAGGGGGTGAAGCTGACCGACTTTGCCCATCCTGCCATCGATGACCCCGTTCCGGTCACGATCGAACTGAATCGCTCGGTGATGCTGGTGACCGGTGTCAATGCCGGGGGAAAGACGATGCTGCTCAAATCGATCCTCTCTGCCGTCTATATGAGTAAATATCTTCTTCCTTTTCAATGTAATGCTGCAGGGACGGAGATAGGCCACTATCGGCAGATCGAAGCGGTCATCGATGATCCGCAGTCAGTCAAGAATGATATCTCGACCTTTGCAGGCCGTATGGTGGAGTTCGCCAAACTTTTCGAAAAGCGTGATGCCATTGTCGGTGTCGACGAGATCGAATTGGGGACAGACAGTGATGAAGCGGCAAGCCTCTTCCGTGTGATGCTCGAGGCACTGCGCAAGCGGGGGATCACCTTCATCGTGACAACGCATCACAAACGGCTCGCTTCACTGATGGGTGCAGATGAGGATGTAGAGCTGGTAGCGGCACTCTACGACGAGGCACATCGACGGCCGACCTATACCTTTTTGCAGGGGAGTATCGGAAAGAGCTACGCCTTCGAGACGGCGGAGCGCTATGGGATTCCTCCGCATATTGTCGAAAAGGCCAAAGTGATCTACGGAGAGGATAAAGAGAATCTCAATGAGCTGATCGAGAAGTCTACCACGCTGGAGCGGGAGATGCGACAGAAGATCAGAAAACTCGAAGAGGAAGCTGAAGCACTAGAGCGTAAAAAGCGCCATCTCGAAGAGACGGAGGAGAAGCTCCGAGAGGCACACAGAAAAGCACTGGTGACTCTGGAAAACCGCTACAATGCCGCTACCAAGCGGGCGCGTGAAGCACTCAAAGCCAAAGAGTCCACTGAGGGGAGGCGTCTGCTCAACGAAGCACATAAGTTCAAAGAGCAGACCAAAAAGAAACAACCTTCCGAACAGGAGAAGATCCCACTCAAAGAGGGCGATCGTATCAAGTACCGCAGCCATAGAGGGGAGCTGCTCGCAATCCGGGGAGAGAATGCGACAATCCTGATCGATGGGATGAAGATGCGTGTCCCACTCTCGCAGTTGAAGCGGAGCGGAGAGCTTCTCAAGGCTATAGCACCGAAGAGAAAGACAGCACAAGTAAATGTGGAGAAGAGCGGCGCTTCGGTCTCGATCAAACTGTTGGGAATGTATGGCGACGAAGCGATCGAAAAGGTAGATAAATTTCTCTCGGATGCCCTGGTCAACGGGCTTGATGAGGTGCAGATCATCCATGGCACCGGCAGTGGCATTCTCGCCAGACTGGTGACGGAGTATCTCAGAGGGCACCCCAAGATACGAAAATTCTATCGGATGCCGGGTAATCTTGGTGTGACGATTGTGGAGCTATAGCAGCCCCATCGTCAATTTTGCCTCATCACTCATCTTCTCCTGACTCCAGGGCGGATCGAAGACCAGGTCGACATCCAGGCTTTCGA
>JAOZOG010000268.1 GCA_029933395.1 Sulfurovaceae bacterium
CCATCTACCATCATCATCTTGGTTCGGATCTTCTTGATGAAATGGTGAACGGCATCGGTGCGTTGCTGGGTGAAGATGTCTCTGTTGTATTTTCAGAAGAAACGGATGAAATGATACCTTCCGGGAATGTTGCGTATGAGGTTTTGTTGTCAGGGATTGAGTCGTTGGCAGCAATTACACATTTTGAGAAAGAAAGGTGATTATTTACTGAAAAGGTTGTAAAATAGTTATTTGAGGAGAAGAAGAATGAATAGTGAAAAAATTTGTGAATGTCTAAAGAGTTATCAGAAAGAGAGAAATCAACACTTTTTAAATATATGTAGTGTACTAAAAGAGTTTTCACATAGAAAAAGTGAAATGAGGTTAAGAGGATTTAATGACTTTAACTATTTTGAGCTTTTATCTGGGCAATCAAAGGAAAATGCACATTCTAAAATAATTGCAGAATTTTTAAATCCATATGGTTCTCATTACCAAGGAAATCTATTTTTAGATAATTTTTTTGAATTAATAGATTTATCAGAGTTAAAACAGCAATCGTGGCAAGCTTATATAGAATACTTTACAGATGATAATGCCGGTAAAGGACAAGGAAGAATTGATATTGCGCTTGAGTCAGAAGATGCATTTATTATTGTAGAAAATAAAATTTATGCAGGAGAACAAGAAGCCCAAATTTATAAATATGTAGAAGACATAAGAACAAAACATCGAAAAATTTATGTATTGTATTTGACATTAAATGGAGATGATCCTTCATCTAAAAGTTTGGATATGTATAAAATTAAAGAAGATTCTTTATATGATAATAATGATGGGGAAGTGGCAAATTATTATACTATATCTTACTCAAAAATTTTAGAATGGATGTATCTCAACCTCAGTGTGGTTGAAAATATCAGCAACTTGCGTGAAGCAATCAAACAGTATATTAAAATATTAGAGAAATTACTTGGAAAGGATGACAACATAATGAACTTGAAAGACTTTTTACTACAAGAAGAAAATAAAGAGATATTGGTTGACTTGATAGAAAATAAAGATGATTTTATAGAGTATATAAAAGATGATCGTGAATGTAAAAAAATAGTAATGCAAGAAAACCTTGATGATCTCATTTGGCAACTTAAACTTGAAATTAGAGAGAAGTGTGTAAAAGAACTTGAAATATATCTTCAAAAAGAAAAAAAATTTGATAATGCAATAAGAGGGCATTATGATATAAGAGATAAAATGGCATATATGCTATTTACTTCAAAGAAATATGGTTATATATTATTTTTTGATAATAAAAATATTTTAAATTTAAAGTTGGGGAAAATTAATTGTAGTGAATGTAAACCAAAAAATATAAATTGTATAAAAAATAAATGTCAGGAAACACATTGTTGGGACGTTATAAAAACTCAAAAATGTTTTAATATAAAGGATATTGATAGTTTTGATTCTATTGAATTATATAGAAATTATGTATTGAGTAAAAGTATCCCAATTAAGATAAAAGAAAAAATATATAATTCTGTTCAAGATTTTGAAACAGAATAAACTCATATGACCTTCTCCAAATCCCAATACATCCGCGGTCTCCAATGCCATAAATCACTATGGCTCTACAAAAACAGACCGGAGTTGAGAACGGCTCCCGATGCAGCGCAGGAGAGCCTCTTTGAAACCGGGTACCAAGTGGGTGAGCTGGCTAAGACACAGTTTCCCGGTGGGGTGGAGGTAGCGCTTGATGCCGATGACTTCAACGGTATGATAGACAAAACCAAAGCGTTGATATCCAATGGAATGGAGGTTATCTATGAAGCGACCTTCAAAGAGGATGGTGTCTTCGCGATGGTGGATATACTCATGCGAAACGGCAATGCCTGGGATGTCTATGAAGTCAAAGCGAGTACAAGTGTCAAACCCTATCATCTCAACGACATCTCTATCCAGTGGTACGCACTCTCGAAAGCCATACCGCTCAACCGGGCATATGTCGTGCATATCAACAGCCGCTATGTCAGAAAAGGAGAACTTTCTATACGCGAACTCTTGAAGCGGGAGGATGTGACGGATACCATATTGGAGCGGCAAGCAGCCATCCCTGAAAAGCTCGCGGAGATCGAAACGATGCTTCGCGGCGATATGCCGGATATCGATATCGGCAAACACTGCTTGGATCCTTTCGAATGTGATTTCCGCTCCGAGTGCTGGAAACATATCCCCAAAGAGAACTCCGTCTTCGACCTCTCGTATGCGGGAGGAAAACAGTGGCGTCTGATAGAGAATGGCATCTACACTATCGACGCTATCCCGGAAGATATGCATTTCGGTGCGAACGCTTCGGTGCAGATAGCCCATCACCGATCCGGCGAGACGAAGATAGAAAGAAAAATGATCGAAAAGTTTCTCGATACTATCGTATACCCCATCAACTTCTTCGACTTCGAGACATTTCAGGAAGCTGTACCGAGATTCGACGACCAGAGACCCTATCAGCAAATGCCGTTTCAGTATTCACTGCATATTTTGCACAAAGATGGCACACTGGAACACAAAGAGTTTCTCGGGGATGAAAATGAAGACCCCAGAAAGCCGCTTATCGAGCAAATGATAGAGGATATCACTTCTACGGGCAGTATCGTAGCGTTCAATCAGTCTTTCGAGATTACCCGCATCAAAGAGTTGGCGGAATATTATCCTCAGAAAGAAAAAGAGCTGCTTGCACTTGTCGGCAGATTCGTGGATCTGGCCCATCCTTTTCAGCACAAACACTATTATCATCCCGGTTTCAAAGGGGGATATTCGATCAAAGTGGTATTGCCGACACTCTTTCCCGATGATGACGAGCTCGACTACAAAAAGCTCGGCAGCGTGCAGAACGGCGGGGATGCGATGGATACATTCGCCCGTCTGCATCTACTCAGTGATAAAAGCGAGCGAGATGCAATACGGAAAGATTTGCTCGCCTACTGCCGGCTCGATACGCTGGCAATGGAGAAGATACGGGAGAAGCTGGAGAAAATAGTCGGCATCCCTATTTGAAATAAATTTATCATCAAGACGCAACCCTCGACAAATTGTTATCTCACAATGACCAACTTAAAGGTCGGAGAATCACT
>JAOZOG010000269.1:0-1307 GCA_029933395.1 Sulfurovaceae bacterium
CTTTGGGTTTGATCTCTATGATCTTGTGTTCCGTATTGTTCTTGTAGACATATTTCGCCCCCTCATCATTCCCGAAAGAGAGCAGCAGGATAACGATCACGCCGACCACCATGGCGAATACCGCAATATTGATCAATACTTTTTTCACAGAAAGACTCCATTCTTCATATAGTAAACAGCCACATAGGCACTGCACAGCAGTACGAACAGGCTAAGGAATAGTAACGAAATTCTCTTTAGTTTTTCAGAAGGCCGATTGAACAAGAGTTGCATCACTGCACTGTCAAGCGCATAAAATACACCTAAAAGAAGTGATCCCCAGAGCAGATATCCTACATAGTAGTAATGGTCCTGCAACATACAGAAGGGACATTGATGGGTAGGCAGCTCATAAATATAGGTTCCGAAAAAATAGACAACGGCATAATAGGATACAACAAGAAAAAGCAGACTTGAAAAAATACTGAGTACGGTAAAACCGTTCATCATCGTCAGGACGGTCAAAACAAAAAGCAGATAGAAAAGTATAAGAAGCTTTGGTATATCCAGTCCCAGAGGAAGTCCGTTGGCCCCGCCGCTCTGTCCAAAGATCACGGAACAGCAGCTTACAGGGTTGGTGGTCTCAATATGGGTGAAATAGAGCAGATCCAAAATGAATTCTCCGCTAAGCAAAAGAAAGATCACAATGAACAGCCATGATTTCAATTTGACATAAGGATAATCCTTTGCCTGAAGGTCTATGGCATTCAGACTCAGCCACAGACCACTCAGGAACAGAACAACGATCTTCACAGTCAAGAGCGGATTCCCGTAGCTGTTCGCCTTGATCACCCCCGCACCGCACATCGCACCGGGGACTAGATCGGAAAGGGTATCTATCGTGTAAATAAAATAGGGTAGCAGAAGCATTTTGAGCATCATCACGAAGAAGATGATCGTCACCACAAGATAAGAACGGTTCTCTAGCGTGAATTGTTCCGAGGTAAAGGCTGTAAAATCCCATCGTCTCAACAAACCTATGGTAGCGAGAAAAGCGATGAAGAGCAGAAAATAGAGGATCGATTCCGACAGAAGGTAGACAATGACCTCATTGCTTAGAAGTATCTCATTCACAGGGAAACCTCCTCCCGCATTTTCCGGTACAACTGCAAGAGCAGGAAAATCGCCAGAACAGCGGGCATTGCCGACCCTGCCTCTTCCACTATTCACTCCTCGCTATCATTCCGTCTTCCATATGTACGACCCTGCTTACAAAAGAGAGGTCTTCAAACAGAGGATCATGTGTGGCCACGATCATGGTCTTACCC
>JAOZOG010000269.1:1407-3107 GCA_029933395.1 Sulfurovaceae bacterium
CCAAGGAATATCCGGCTGAGCAGCGGTGCATTACAGACGAAGACAAAAAGATATGCCAGAATGACTCCCAGTATGAAACTGATCAGTACCACTACGACCGTTTCATAGAATTTCAGCTTCAATACATCTTTGATACTCCATCCTACCGCACGAAGAATACCGATCTCTTTTCTCTCGCTTGAGTAGACCATGGAATACCGCTGATACAGAATAAGCATAAAGGTGACGACAGTAACAAGGTAAAGGATCAGAAAAAGCCCTCCTTTATAGTTGTAGAGATTCTCATATGCCTTTTTGACCTCTCTCTTTTCTACGACACGTACATCGTAAAAAAGAAGATGCAGTTTTGCAATGATATTGTCCCATTCCGCATCGTTTGGCACATTGAAAGTGATATCGGTCACCTTATCTTCCTCAAGTCCGAAGATCTCTCTTGCAAGATCGACAGGCATAAGGATCATATCGTTGGCGATCAGTTTTGTCTCTTCGGGAAGCGTCTGACAGATATGCACTTTTTTAAAACTGCCCTGCGGTGTCTTGAAAGAGAATGTCTCCTTGTAGTAGTGTGCATTCAGATATTTCCTGACACCTTCACCCACGAGCATATTGGGAGTGGACAGAAAGGTTTTAAGATCAAGGCTCCCGACAAGTTTCTGAAGTATTCTGCTGTTCTGTTCATCGAAAAAATCGATGCCTACGATCAAAAACGATTTTTCACGCGGTGCGAAATAGTATCTGCCGTATACACGCCCGGAGACCCTCGTCACACCGTTGATCTCCATGATCTTCCCCATCCATTCATCAGGTGTATCTACCGCCCTTCCCGCCTCTATTCTGCTCACGCTGAAATCCGGCTGTCCGTTCAGCGTATCCAGCAGTGTCTGCTGCAGTGAGGAGGAGATGAAAAGTACCGAAGAGAGCAGGAATATAATGATGACAGAGATAAGTATGGCCCCGACATGTTTACCTCTCTGTTTAAAAAGAAGCAGTGTCAGAAAATGTAAAAAAGCACTATTTTTCATAGACAAGGTCCATTTTGTTGATCGGCTGCATCTCCGGATAGGCGGGGTTTACCGCTTCATCATACAGAAACAGTCTTGGTTCATAATAGGCTACACTCAACGAGGGCGAGGAGAATCCTGTTAGCTCGACCAGGCTGGCAAGTCTGCCTGTTCGCATACTTGCATCATATGTCATGTAATGCAGCAATATCCCGCTTGTCAGCAATACCATCACCGACAGCACTATCAGAAACGGTTTTATCAATCTCTACTCACTTTACTCGGCCAGACCATCGAGTTTCATTAACATATTGTCAGTGATCTCATTGAATTTCACGATCGATCTGCCATTGTGGTCTGCCGAAAAATCCTGCGCCCGTTTCAGGCTTTTAAAAGGGATCAGCTCCCTTCCCATAGGCCCGAAAACATCCGAATCAAGTACATAGAAAGCCTCTTTTGCCGGAATCGCTTCAAGCGTATAGTAGTCACTGACTTTCATCTGTGTGATATGGCTTCTGTCATAGATGAAATCCCCGTCAAAAATGTAATACTTCATCATATCCTTGACCCCGTCAAAATAATATATCTTACCGTCATGTACCATCATGGTCGTCCATTTCGGATACTTGCTGACAAACATACCACATACCGGACATTTTGCATCTTTCGGTACGGCTATATGTGATGAATGGGATTCAC
>JAOZOG010000270.1 GCA_029933395.1 Sulfurovaceae bacterium
TCCGGGGGTAGCGTGTCTTCAAAAGGACCGACTGCCCTTCGATCGACCGGGGGGTACCGACGGTGACAACACGAGAGCCGGGGAAAGTCTCCAGCAGAAGCGGCAGCATGTTTTCATATCTATAGGGTTCTTTTTCGAGGGAGAGGGCATGGACGAGGGAAGGGCTGAAAAGATACTCGGCTTTCTCCCCTGTAACTTTCCATTCCTCCTCCTCTTTTTCTATACCGATCAGCCCGGCAAAGGTCACTATCGTCATTTTTTCTCCTATTTGACATGTTTTGTCATTTCTGCTCTGTATCATTCTATTGTAACGATTTTTATCCAAGGAGCGGTTGATGCATCACGATGAGACACCCGCCTGGGTCCTGCGACTTTTGAAAGAGATGGAGACTTTGAAAAAAACGGTCGAAAACATGCGAAAGTCCCAGTGGGAGTATCTCGATTTCGTCAATCGGTTTCGCCGAAGAATGATGCCGGACCCTGAGAAGGACCACTATCCCGAAGTGGTTGTGAACGGCAGACGGCTGGGAGTGACGCTCGATGGTCTGCTTTACGACAAAGCGAATGGAGAGACCATATCGCGCATGGATGCCTTCAGGATCTATTCGATACTCTATCGAGACTATAAAAGGAAAACTTCCCGATGAAAACGATGTTCATACTCATGTCCCATCCTTTGACTCCCCAACAGGAAGAGGACGCCCGCCGGAGGTTCGGAGTGGAACGTTTCGAGAAAGTCGAATCCGCCGCATGGTCGCAGATTCCCGCGTCCGCCGATTCGGTACTGCCCTATCTCGGCGATCTTCTGGAGCGGCTTGAAAACGAAGCCAAAGAGGGCGATCTGCTCTTCGTCCAGGGAGATTTCGGAGCCACCTGCGCCATGGTGCAATGGGCTTTCAAAAAGAGACTGACACCCGTCTACGCCACAACCGAGAGAGAGGCTGTCGAGAGAGTGGAGGGCGATCGTGTCGTTACGACACGCGTCTTTCGCCATATACGTTTCAGAGAATACGAAAGGATCGTCTGATGGCAAAAAAACGAAGAAAAGGAAGAAAAGAAAGTGTTCGGAAAAAGGTGGACAATCTCTATATACTGATGGAAAAACTGGCCAGAGGGGAGGAGATCTACCCGCAAAACGAACGTCTCCAGGCCGAGCTGGAAGTGGACGAGCGGACACTCAGACGCTATCTGGACGAACTTCACCAGAAGTACGCCCATATCGTCGTCGCCGAAAAAAAGCGGACGGAGAGAGGCGGACGGCGTGTGACCGTCCATCGGGTCGTCGACAGAAAAAGGGACGTGGCGGAGGTCTTCCGTTTCTTTCTGGAATCGGGAGAAGATCTGAGCTGGCTGCTCCAACTGGTGCACGAGAACGATCCTTCCCTGCTTCGCGACTTTTCCAAAGATGCCGAGGAGAGCCTGGAAAGGGTGCTCGAAAACGATCGGGAGGTCTTTCGTTTCGTCGACAGCCCTTTCGAGAATCTTGACGACAATCGCCTCAAACGTATTTTCTCGACCTTGCGCAACGCCGTAAAAAACCGGGAGTACCGTACCGTTCTCTACCGATACGACACTCCCGAGACGCTGACCGATGTCAAATGTCTGAAACTTCTTCACATGAACCGCAACTGGTATCTCGCCGTGGAGACGACGGAAGGAAGAGTGAGAATCCTTCGTCTCGCTTTCATTCAGGAGATCCGTTACTCCAAAAAATCGAATTATCAGGGAAAAGTTCTGGAGAAATACGCCTCCTTTTTCAAAAACATCCAAAACGCCATGACGCTCGATGCGCCTTTCCGGACCGCCAGGCTGCTCGCCTCTCCCCGGGTGGCCCGATATTTCCGTGAAGGTATGAAACCCTTTTTCCCTTCCCAGAAATTCGTCAAAGAGCGCGAAGACGGCGGCGTGGAGTTCACGATCGACTACACCCAGCCGATGGAGGTTCTTCCGTTTATCAAACAGTGGCAGCCGGATGTACGGATCCTGGAACCCAAAGAGCTTCGTGAAGCGTTGAGAGACGACCTACAGGCGGCTCTGGAAAACTGCCAGTAAGTGAATAGTGAAGAAATGCCGCCTGATTTATCGACATGTTTTGTCAAAAGGTGGTGGTAAAATCCGGTAAACATGTCGAAGGAGAAGCCATGAAAAAGCGAAGACCGATCAAACCGCGAATCACCTGGGGATTCAATCCCGTTTCCCGAATCGTGCCATCGAAGAAGGGGTACAGACGATCGCAGGCCAAAGCCTCCGCGAGAAAGGAGTGTCTGGATGGGTAACGGATCGCGCCGCTGTTTCACCATAGGCCACTCGATCCATCCGATGCCGCTTTTCATCGATCTGCTCGAACGTCACGGCGTGGATGTCGTCGTCGATGTCCGAAGCGTTCCTTTCAGTCGGATGGCTTCCCATTTCAACCGCGGGCAGATCGAGTTTTTCCTCAAAGAAGCCGGAAAAAAATATATCTATCTCGGAGACCGGCTGGGGGCTCGCCACGAAACGCCCGATATGCTTTTCGAAGATGGCCGCGTCGATTTTGAAAGAGTCGCTGAAAGCGCTTCGTTCGAAGAGGGTATCCAGCGTGTCATGAAAGGCATCGAAAAAGGATACACCATCGCGCTCATGTGTTCGGAAAAGGAACCTTTCGACTGCCACCGTTTCGTGCTCGTGTCGCGTGCACTTTCACGGCATGGGGTGGATGTGACGCATATCCTGCCTGAAAGTACGGTGTCACAGAATGCGCTGGAGGAGAGGCTGTTTGAAAAGTACAAACTTCCCAGGCACAACCTGCTGATGGACGAAGAGGCGATGCTGGCGGAGGTCTACCGCCTGCGTAACCGCGACATCGCCTACAATGCATTCACCAAAGAGGGGGACGAGATATGACCATCTACACCATCGGCTTCTCGCAAAAAAGCGCCGAAGAGTTTTTCGGGCTGCTTATGGAAAACGATGTGAAAACTCTTGTCGATGTCCGCCTCAACAATCGCTCCCAACTCGCCGGTTTTACAAAAGCCAGAGATCTTCCGTTTTTTCTGGATAGAATCGCCAGCATCGGATACCGGCATGACGATTTTCTGGCTCCAACCAAAGCGCTTCTGGATGT
>JAOZOG010000271.1 GCA_029933395.1 Sulfurovaceae bacterium
CAACTACGTGATGTATTTGTGCCGTCACCATCCCCGCCGCCAGGATATCCGTCATCCCCGCCGTCAGGATATCCGTCATCGTTGCCGCCAGGATATCCGTCATCCCTGCCGCCATCCCCGCCGTCATCGTTGCCGCCATCACACGTCAACACACCATCTGCAGACATCACGTCACAATCCCCATAGTAGATATCAAAACGATAGCGCTTCTCTTTTTTGACAAAGAAAGTCGCGACTTTGCCGGCATAACCATATCCGATATAGTCTATCGTCACGCGCCCGCGCACCGGAGCGGAAAATATCACTGTATCGTACATCGTATTATAGTCCGATACGGATATACCATCTATCATGATATTTTTGACACTTGCGATATCCGCACCGAGCGCTATCGATGTTCGGTTCGATACTATCTCGGAATATTGCCGATCTATTCTGACCGGATGCAAGCTCAAAATACCATACGCTTTTTCGAAGCTATCGTGCGGAACGACGTTGACCAAAATCTCTCCGCTGCAATCATCTATCTCATAGTTGCACTGAATCGAAGTGGTCAACGATCCGCTCTCGTCATCTATCGTCCCAACAATGATCTCGCCAATGCCTTCGTTTTGTATCGTCTGCATATCCGGCGTGTAGGAGAAAATGTCCTGTCGCGGCATCTCTCTCCCCGCTGTCGTGATCGGCTTTGCTGGCTCTATCCGTATCGATGCGCCGTCCCACCAGTACTCCGCGCCTGTGACCGACGCGATATTGGCGAGTGCCTGCAGCGGGGTGCCCTCCCTCTCGTAGTCGCCGCCGAAGTTGAGATCGATCGCAGTGATCGTGATCGGCACGCCGAAAGTGGAGGCATAGTACGCGCAGAGCTCATGAGAACTACGAGCCGGGTCTATCGCCTTCTCCGTCGAGGGGATGAATGGCTCGGTCAACAGCCCGCCGGCCGTGCGGCAAGTGACGGTGTACTCTCTCTCGCCATCCACCCCGCCATACTTTCCGACCTTGTCAGCCGAATAAACAAATCCGTCGAACGTACCTGCCCCCGATACGATCCGCACGATGCTTTTCATATCCGGCAGGTCTCTCATCGAGAAGGTCGCGACATCGTAGAAACGGTTGATCACCCGTGATATGGAAATATTGTGTGCATCGACCTCGATGCCATCTATCTGTACCGATACCCGCTGCTTCACGCTGTCTCCCTCTCTATGATGATGCCCCGCGCCGTGCCAGGGTCTGGCTCTATCCTCTGCGACTGCCGGAATACTGTAATGTTCTTCCATCCCATCTCTATCCTCTGCGACTGCCGGAATATCGATGCGTTTTTCCCGAAGAGGTAGTTGGACTGCCGGAACTTCTCCACCGTGTAGTCTGCCACAGACAAAGACTGTCGGAACCTTTCAACCGTAAACGGACGCATTGATGCCGACTGCCGAAACGGCATACTCGCGACGGAGTCATAGAGCAGCGCGACGAGCTGTGATCCTGTCAATGCGGCGTTGAAGATACGGAGCTGATCGAATCGGCCATCCTGCAATATATCATCTCCATCAATATCGCTCGTGCCTATCAGCATCGTGCCGTTGCTGGGGCTTGTTATTTCGAATACGCCATCTATCACCCGCTCGCTGTTGAGATAGATACGCATCCTGCCATCTTGTACATTGATGATCACCTGTACGGGCTCGTTTTGATAAGCATACTTATGGGATATATATTCAACACTGTCATTTTCGCTATATGCATCTATAAAAAAAGTCTGTTCTTCACAACCGAAATAAATATCGATACTCAAGTCTTCGCTGTCGAAATACAAAACTTCACCATAACCGCAATCCGTCCCTATCGATGCCGTCTCGAACCAGAACGCTACCGTGAACTCCGTATCGAGTGTGATCGTGTCACTCAACCACCGCTGGCCGTCGAGACGAAACGCCCTGCCCCACTTGCCGCCATCCGTGAAGAGCGCTCCCGCACCGTGTGCCGTAAGCGTGCCGCTGTAGCAGTCGCTGTCCAATGTATCCTCGAACGCCGCGAAACGATACGCCGCCGGTGACCCCTCGAAGATGTCGCATATGTCCTTTTTGTCGATATAGGGCTGGTACTCGTGGACGCGCTGCATCTGCTGAAACCACTGGGATGCATATTGTGTCGCTATCGATGCGGACTGTGTGAATGTCTCCTCTTCGTAGTTTTGTATATTTTGAGACTGGGGAAGTATATCGACAGCGTATGCGCCAACGCTCTGAGATTGTGACAATGTATCGACGATGTATGACTCTACCGATGCAGATTGCGCCATCTTTGGCACACTGTATGCTCCGACCGAAGCCGACTGTGTGATGAGCCCATCTGCTACGCGCTCCGCGTAGAGTTTCGATATTTCATCTGCTGTCAATGGACGATTGAAAAATCGTATCTGATCAGAAGAAAATCCAGATAAAAAAGATCCATACTCTGCAATACCATTGAGCCAAAATCCATTATATGAATTATGATACTCCCTGTCAGATGTCCACTGAACCTGAATTACCTCTGAACCATCTAAAAAGATGCTGCATAGATCAGAAACTGTATCCCAGACTATTGTGACAAAATACCATCTCTGCTCTGCACCTGTCATCTCATATCGGATGCCAGTTCCGAAAACTTTTATCTTCAGGCTTCCTCCATGTATAGATATACAGATACCACCCCAATCTGAAAAATTGTAAAACAAACCAGTTTTGTCATCTATTGTTAGGTCAGGCTTCATCCAGAACGATAGAGAACATGATGTCCTCAGTCCTGATGGGAACACGCCGTCAGATAACTTCACTTCAGTTGATGTATCACCATGGTATGCCTTGCCAAATACGCCATCACCGAAAGAAGCTGACCCTGATATGACAGAAAAAGAACGATTATTCTCAGATTTTAGCGTGCTATTTAGTGTGAACAGATCAATGCACGATCCATCACCAAATACATCTATCGTCCCAGAGCTATCTACGACGGTATGATAGCGCTCTACCGAAGCGGACTGGGTGAATACCACGGCTGACTCTTAGTAGAGTGCGAAAAACTCGTGCG